>JAHJLN010000249.1 GCA_018821715.1 Pseudomonadota bacterium
AGAATTTTTAATCACATCATTAATTTCGTATAGGACAGGACTTTCTCCATATAAGTCAAAAAACTCTTCGGTTGTTTTTTTTGCCTCGCCTACAATTTTATCAGCCATCGTCACCATGGTTTCTTTGACAACTTTGTATTTTATTGAAGTATCTTTGGAGAATCGCTCAAAATGTTTGGGTTCAAGAAACTGGAAATGTCTTCCACCACCTATTTTCATAGCCATTTTTTTTGCATAGGGATACACATATGTTGACAACAAATCATAGAAAGGTGCCAGGGTTGTCCCGTTTTCTCCATGGACGAATGAAACATTCTTTGCGTGAGCATCGGAATTACCGATTAAGCCGTTAAAAATTATAAGCTGCAAAAAACGTTTAGTATCTTTGACTTGAAAAGCACTTTCATTTCTGATGAGTGAAAAACACAAATCAAGTGTTGGGGAATATTTTAGTTGAGCATTTACATTCAATGCCTGGCAAAAGTCCTCCTGTATTAGCCTGATAATTTGCCCGTTTTCTATCTTTCTGTCGTATCGGTCAATTATGTATAAAGGAATTTCGTCAATTTTTAAAATTTTTACCTCAGGTACGCTCAGTCCCATTCTTTTGGCCAGCATCATACAGAAAGTTTCGTTCTCAACCGTTCCATGGAGATCTTTTATCGGGGTTTTTAAAATATGGGAAGAAGGCGATCCGTTCATTGAAATTCGAATCTTATTATCTTTAAGTGAAACAGGAAGTTTTTCCTGGGCTCCTGCAAGAGAAAGTCTGATACCCGCTTCATCTGCCATAAACGGATTCTCAGGCAGCTCTTTTATTATTTTTAACAAATGATCATTGGTAAGGGTATCGTATGAATACATTTCAGGTTTTTGCGGCAAGGCATCATCTTCAAATAATGACACAGCACCAGCACAATCTCCTCCAATAGCTCTTAACAATTCAAATTGATTGCTGACGGGAATCTGAAGTTTTCTGGAAAGGACAGTCAGGATTTTGCCTTCAGGTAGCAGATTGGTAAAATAAGAATAGGAATCATCATTTAAATATGGGGTTTCTCTCAAAGGCAGGGAAACAGACAAGCGATAGTTATCCTTTGAATTGATCCAGTTTTTATCATACTGGAAACAAAACCTGCGCTGGTGATCCAACCATAGCTCACCTGCCTTAAATTGATTAACAAAAACATTGAGCTTACTCGTCACTCATGCGCTCCTCAATATATCGGATTAGTTTTTGGTTTGCCTTTGGTACAGCAAATATTTTTAATCCTATACCTTCCAATACGTGCAAGGCTTTTCCCAGCTGGATAGTCGGTTTCCCGTTTTCAAGATCTGACAGGAAACGTGTGCCAACATTTAGATATCCGGCTGCTTCTGACTGGGTTAAGTCCTGATCCTTCCGTAATTTTTTGACAAGTTTGCCAATTGTTTTTGTGTCCATAATTTCCAGCTTGTTTAAATTTAATCCCGTTCGGGAATATATAGCGGTTTTTTATGAATAGCAAGGAAAATATTCCCCTACGGTAATATTCTTTGATTAAGATAGATATTGTTGAAAAATATTACCGTAAGGGAACGATGTGTGTTGTCCAATGTTTAGATCACTTGCTTGTTCATGTGAATTGGTTTGTTCAGCGGCCCGGGGTAGTGGGGTGGTTAATTCACCTTTGACTACGGCTGAAGCTTTGATTCACCATGTCCTTCATAACGCAGTTATACGGCTGTGAAGCAAAGCTTCAGCCGTACCATATTATCGGATAATTTGCCAGCCCGCCCCCGTGTGGCCGGTCATGAACGTCGCAAATCAGCCGGGCGAGTTACGAGCACCGGCTGCATTTGCATTGTTATATGTTTTTCTCCACCATTTTCCACCTATCAGTGGCATTTAATTTTTTATTTCGGTGATAAGTTAAAGCTAATGCAATACATTTTTTCAATTTCTTAATAGGTATCTCATCTTCGATGTTGAAAATAATACTTCGATCTCCTTCAAAATTAAATTCCCGTGGAAATTTTTCTTTGAATGCAGGGACAAGATTTGCAGTGCATTTAAAATATATTGCATATTGTTCCTCTTGATCTTTTTTTCTATTAATCCTTATGGTACTTCCACTTTTTGTTTTTGGGGTTAAATAGCTTGGTTCTCCCCACTTGAGAGTCTCTTCTATTTCTCCAACTCCTTCTATTACATCAGCTGTCTCTAATATCAATTTACGGAGAAACATTAATTTCGCTCTTATTTTTTTAGGATAAGAATTGAAGACAGCAGCAACATCGGAATTTTTTATTTTTTTAGAAACATTCATTATTTTTACCATAAAACATTCTCTATTTAATCAGATATATAATGTTTAGCTCAGAGGCTTGCCCTTTTGAAAGCCTTGTTGGGTTGCCATTCTCACTTCCAGAGAATTCACTTGGCAACTTTACCCCAGAATAGTGTATGTGTGAAAAATGCATAATAATCTGAAAGATTTAGAATAAAATCTGGTGAATCTGGTTGGCACAATCGCTGGAATTCTGTCTGGTCGTCGGATGACAACTCGAACTCTACATCTGGCCAACGCATATCAAAAAGACTCACCAAGGCATTGCGTATTCCTGGGCTAAGGGGGGCATAGAAACTATCAGCAAAGACTTTTGCAGCGGGTTCCTTCAGCCCTATCTCGCGAAACCAGCTAAGTGCGCGCAGGAAGTGCGTCTCTGGCTTCTTCCCATGTACAAATGGAGCAATGCCACCCGATGTCGCTCTCAGACGGGCTTCCAACCGAGGATATCCAGGAAGCACATTTTCAGAAGACCAGCCAGAGATTGCTACAATACCACCGGGTTTCACCACCCTTGCTAACTCTTTCAATAAAGGCAGCGGTTCCCAAGGACCATATCCAATGCAGTCAGCACTCCATGCCCAATCAAAGGTATTATTGCCGAAGGGAATATTGGCTACATCCCCTCCCTGAAATGAAATTCGTTCTGACAGACCAGCCTCCTTCACAATTTCCTCGCCACGATGTAGGAACTCCGTGGATACATCAAATCCAGTGACATGCCCATTGAGTCCCAACGCCTCAGCCAACAATAAACATTGAAGACCGATTCCACACCCCGCATCCAATCCGCGACTCCCGGAAGGAAGCTGCAATGTCTCAATCACTGCACAAAGGGTTGACTCTCTCAGTGGATTGGCCTCAAAGAGGCTATGCATATATGAATCTGTGTCCATTGTTTACCTCCTGACATTGTAATCCCCTTGATCTACATAATCCAAGCTGTGGTTCTACGTTGCTTGCAACCTAACTTTGAACATCTGCGGCTTGCCCGTAGCATGTTCGTTGTTAGAATTAAGTGAGGTATCCCCCGATCTTGCGATCTATGCTACATTTGTTTCATGAACTCATTTGTGTTTCTAAAAATTTTCTGATCGTAATTGACGTTTAAGCTATTTGATACTTGGCATACATAGCCATGCATACGGCGATCAAGAGTCATTATGTCAACATAAGGCAGGCACCCTATATTATGGAAATCTTCTAAGTCAGAGGGAGTTGGAATATCCTCTAAATTTCTAATCATCTTATGCCATAGTTCATAGCCAAGTCGATCAGATGGACAACGATTTGGGTTGGAATATATCCAATTTGCAAGGGGCTTGATATCTTGCATTGGAATTTCTAATTGATTTTGACGACTATTTAACCCTACGGTTTTTTGAAAATTTTCTTTTAATTTGGGCCTTGGTTTTATGGCTCTATCAGCCTCAAAAGACGAGATTAATTTTGAAGCGTAATTATCCAATCCTCCCAACGCATTAAAATTATACAAATCCCAAACAGTTTCTGCCAATGGATAATTGAGATATGGACTTGTTGAAGGCTGCCCATTTAGGTCAACTACTGTATCAAATCGTTTTTCGAACGGGATATCAACATCTTTGTATTCAATATCTGAACAAAACGAATTATAAGCCTGTTGTAATTCAAGTAGTGTAATACGGGAAGAATGGATAAATAGATGAGGTAGGTCTTCTAATTGATTTAGCAATCTCATTACATTGGTAGACGCTTTTTTATGTAGAAGAGGTTCTGAAATTTCCATAACTGTTACAAAAGAAAGAATAAGTTCATGATTACCCGATTGAAGAAACTCTTTGAATCCAATTGCACTACATGGTTTTGATTTCTCCAAAATCTCAATAATATCTTTCGAGTCAAGGTAAATACGCATAGTTATTCAATTTTGTTTTTTTGGCTGGGACATATCCACCACAATCACCGGCTTTCCCGATTGCATTTTCGTTGTTAAAATCCATATTAAACTCTTAAAGTGCTGTTTTTGGGGCCCAAAACGTTAACCTAAGACTATTCCCGGGATATTTTTTGGGGCTTTATCTAATATTATCAGCTTATTAGCTTGGTCCGACAAGAATAAACCTTAGTCTGCGGTTCATCCGTTAGCATTTCACTTGTTAGAATTAAATATGGTATCCTTTGAATTCTGGAATTTTGAGTTTTGTTCAATGATTTATTGTTCTCCCACTCTTGGCCAGGGAAGTGCTTCTTCCATTTCAAAAGCGATTTCGAGAAGTAATTTTTCCTGGCCAAAGGCAGTAGCAAATTGCACTCCAACAGGTAATCCCTTACCACAACTGCAGA
>JAHJLN010000250.1 GCA_018821715.1 Pseudomonadota bacterium
AACACGATTGAGCTGGCACAGACGGATTATACCCTGAAATCAAAATATGATTTTAAAACAATCGAAATTATCAAGGAATATGAATCAGGGCTCTTATGCGTATTATGCCATGGCGGCAGCCTGCAGCAGGTGTTTTTTAATATTATTAAAAATGCAGCAGAGGCGATTTTCCATGCTAAGGAAAAAAACAAGCCGCCAAAATTGATCCTGAGGATTCTAAAAGACACGGCATGGGTTCAAATAGAAATTGAGGACAATGGACCGGGAATTGAAGAAAAAATTAAACCGCGTATATTTGAACCTTTTTTTACCACAAAGGGACCCAGGGAAGGAACAGGGCTTGGTCTTTCGGTTTCTTATTTTATTGTTGTAGAGGATCATGACGGTGATATAAAAGTGGAATCAGAGAGGGGAACCGGTACGAAATTCGTTATCCGGCTTCCATTAATTGCAGAATAGGTTTGATGATATTATTTTTTGACCAATTTGTGGATGATGATCAGCAAAAGATAGGCGGCTCCGCTCAAAACAATAATGGTGGGTCCGCTGGAAAGACTGAACGAGTAACTCACCCCAAGGCCTGTCCATGTAAAAAAAGTGCACAGTAACACTGAATAGAGCATCATCTGCCACAGCCTTTTTGCATAAAAAGAGGCAATGGCAGGCGGGATGGTCAACAATGCAATCACCAGCACGATGCCAACTATTCTGACCAGAAGAACCACGGTAAGCGCCGTGAGAATGAGCAGTAAAAGGTAGAAAAAAGTGGTATTGATTCCCCTTAACGACATGAATTCACTGTCAAAGCAAACACTGAAAAACCGGTTGAAAAAAAGAACACAAACACCAAGAACAAGAACGTCCAGGCATCCGACATAGATAAGATCTTTGCCTGAAATCAAGAGGATGTCGCCAAACAGATAAGACGTAAGATTGAAATAGCCGGGCGTCATGTCGATGAGCAGGATGCCTGAGGCCATTCCCACAGCCCAGAGCGTTCCGATAATGGTATCTTCCCGTTCTTTTGCATGCAGGCTAACCAGTCCGACCGTTACGGCTGCAATCACTGCGGCAAGGATGGCGCCGAAAATCGGATCAAACCAGGTAAGTCCTGCATTGACCTGTAAAAAAAGCGCCAGACCGATGCCGCCGAACACGGAATGGGAAATGGCGCCGGCAAGGTATCCGATTCGTTTAATGGTGACAAAGGTACCGATGATGCCAAAGGAAACAGAGGCCAGTCCACCCATGATAAAGGCATATTTTAAAAACAGGTTGTCCGGATCAAGGATGGCATAAAACAGATCAACCATGAGTGTGCCCATCTTTACTGCACCGGTGATCATGGCGGACCATTTTTAAGTCTCCATGGTAAATATCTTTTATTAAGGCACCGTCCATCAGGGTTGTGGGGTGAATGACCACCTGGCGGTTCACGCAGATTACGCTTTTTACGTATTTTGAAACAAATCCCAGATCATGGGATACCAGAAGAATCGTCATTTTTGAATTCAGCTTCTGCAAAATGGAAAACAGGTTTTCCTCTGTCTGATGATCCACATTGGCAGTGGGTTCGTCCAGTAAAAGAATGGCCGGGCAGGAGCACAAAGCTCTGGCAATAAGAATCCGTTGTTTCTGACCGCCGGAAAGTTCGTTAAATCCTGTATGAATGAAGTCTGTCATCCCCACTTCATCAATGGCGGTTAAGGCCTCCATCCGGTCATTTTTTGAAAACCACAAGGTTTTTGTTGCAAGCCTTCCCATGAGGACAACATCCATGACTGTGGCTGGAAAATCATTGTCAAGGTGGGCATACTGGGGCATATACCCGATCTGCTGCCTGACCTTATCCGGTGCTTTTCCTAATATGCAGATTTCCCCCTTGTCCGGTTTGATCAGGCCGAGGATCAGTTTGAGAAGGGTGGTTTTGCCCCCGCCATTGGGACCGACAATGCTTGCAAATTCGCCTTTATGAATGAAAAGATCCACATCCTCAAGGATATTGCGGTGTTTGTAAGCAAAGGAGACATTCTCCAATATGATGTCATGATCGTTTTTCATTCGTGTTTATCTTGTAATGTTTTGGCAATGGTTTGTACAATATTTTCCATGTTGGCCAGGTAATCATAAGCCAAAGGATCAATGGACACCACTGCGCCGTTTATGGCAGAGGCAATTTTTTGGGCCGCATTGACGTCAAACTGGGGCTGTACAAAAATTACCCGTGCATTCTGCTGTTTTGCAAGCTTGATAATGTTGGAGAGCGCTTTTCCTTTGGGTGCTTTTCCCATGGTTTCAACTGCGATCTGCTTCAAGCCGTAAGCATCTGTAAGATACCCGAAAGAAGGATGGAATACAAACAGATTTTCTCCCTTATGGTCTTGGAGTGCGGTCTTAAAGCGATTATCCAGGGCATCCAGGTCTTTTACAAACAGATCATAATTGGTTTTATACCCATCTTTTCCGGCAGGATCAATGCGTGAAAGTGCCTTGAAAATTGTATGCGCCTGTGTTTTTACAAGAGCAGGGCTCATCCAGATATGGGGGTCACGGCCGACAGGTGCATGCTGTTTTTCATTGTCATGACGGTCAGTATCGTTGGGCTGTATTTTTAAGGCAGTATCAAGATCTTTTCCTTCATGATAGTGTTCTGCCATTTCCCTTAAGTCAATCCCCTGACGGGTATCGATAACCGTTGTGCCGGCAATGGATTCAATCTTATGTAAGATACTGTTTTCAAAGGGGACGCCGATCCTGAAATAAAGATCAGAAGATAAAAGCGTTTTTATCTGGTCAGGTGTGGGAGCGTAAGTTGCAGGATTTTTGCCCGGCCTCAAAAGCACATCAACCTTAACCCGGTCCCTGCCGACTCTTTCAACAAAATATTTCTGGGGCAGGATACTGACATGGACTTTTAAAGGGGTTTTTGCAAAAGTGTCGAGGGGCAGCAGGCAAAAAAAGGCAACTGCCGCAGATATCAGACTGTTAATTATAAATTTCATTTTTCTCCTATAATACCGCTACCTGATACTATATCCGCACCATGGGTGTCAATAATGAAAATATCAGAATTTTATTACATTTTTCACATATTTAGCTTCTTAATGCTTGACATATAAACCTTACCAAGAATAAAGTTCTATAACCATTGGGAAAAGGGTGCAACCAAATAGCTATGGACGGGTCACTAAAGCTGAGGCAAGGAGCAACAGGGCGATTAACTTGGAAGACAATACTGGAATTAAAATTCTTACCATTGATGATGAATCCTACATCAGGCAAAGTATCAGAACCTATCTTGAAGATTATGGATTTATTGTTTGTGAGGCGGAAAATGGCCTGAAAGGCCTTGAGGTATTTGATCGGGAAAAGCCGGATCTGGTCTTGCTGGACTTGAGAATGCCTGAAATGAACGGGCTTGAGTTCCTTGATCGGTTAAAGGACAAGGCGCCGGACATTCCGCTGATTGTTGCCTCGGGAACAGGCAATATTACCGCTGTTGTTGAAGCACTTCACCTGGGAGCCTGGGACTATATTCTCAAACCCATAGAAGATATGAATGTGCTGTACCATTCTGTACAAAAGTGTTTAAAAGAAAGCCGGCTGAAAAAAGAAAACATACGATACCAGGAACAATTGGAAGAACTGGTTAAAGAAAGAACCCTTGAACTTGTACAAAGTGAAGAGCGATACAAGGCTGTTTTTGAATATACGGGAACCGCTGCCGTCATTATTGAGGCAGATGATACCATATCAATGGTGAATTCAAAGTTTTGTGAATTTGCAGGAATGAACAGCCAACAGATTGCAGGAAAGAAGAAATGGCATGATTTTGTGGCGCCTGAAGATATTGAAGTCATACGAAATTATATCGATGCAAAGGTCCGTCTCAAGACAAAAGACTATACGCCCATGCAGTATGAAATAAAATTCATCGACAATGACGGCCAAAAAAAATATGTTTATTTCAGCTTAGGGGTTATTCCGGGAACGGACAAGGCGGTTGTCTCATTACTGGATGTAACTGAAAAGAAAAAAGCTGAGCAGCGGTGGCAAAGCCTTGAAAGGCAGCTTAGAAAATCCCAGAAAATGGAGGCCATCGGAACCCTGGCCGGCGGTATTGCCCATGATTTAAATAATATCTTAAGCCCTGTCCTGGGATATGCAGATATGATCATGCGGTCTTCCGATCCGTCAGGAACGGTCTATAAACGCAGTGAAAAAATACAGAAAGCCGCATTGAGGGCAGCTGATCTGGTCAGCCAGGTCTTATCCTTTAACCGTCGTGGTGAAGAGCAGAAACGACTGATAAAAATTCATCCGGTCACAAAAGAGGTTTTAAAACTGCTCAAGGGATCCATTCCTTCAACCATTGCCATTGTTGATAAGATTGACAGGAATTGCGGATCAATAGAAGCTGATCCTACACAGATTCATCAGGTGATTTTGAATCTGTGTACCAATGCCTACCATGCAATGGAGGAAAAAGGCGGCACATTAACCGTGGGGTTAAAACAGATTGTTTTAACGGTTACAGATATGGTGGAATATCCAAATCTGATTTGCGGTGACGGGGTCTATCTTGCCATAGAGGTTTCCGATACAGGTTGCGGGATCAGTGATGACATTCTGGAACGGATATTTGATCCGTATTTTACAACAAAAGTAGAGGGAAAAGGCACAGGATTAGGACTTGCAACAGCGTACAATATTGTGAAGTCATGTAAAGGGGATATCCGGGTAAAAAGTAAATTCAACAAAGGGACAACCTTTACCGTTCTTCTGCCGGTTGTGGATACAAAAAACGGAATGGAGAAGAAAGATGCCGTCGCCCAGAGTACTAAGGTCGGTTCCGGTGAAAGGCTTTTAGTGGTTGATGACGATAAAGATATTGCGCTGATGTGCAAAGAAGGATTTGAATCACTTGGTTATGAAGTGACGTCGTTTTTTTCAAGTTTGGAAGCGCTTGATTTTTTTAAAGAAAACTATGATACTATAGATCTGGTTGTAACAGATCAGACCATGCCGGGGATAACAGGGTTTGAACTTGCACGGCATATGCTGGCCATTAAAAAAGATATACCAGTGATTCTTTGTTCAGGATATACCGGAACCATCAGTAAAATGAAAATTAAAGAAGCGGGCATAAAACGGTTTGTTATGAAGCCTGTAACAGTGGAAGATCTTTCAGAACAGATCCAGCAGCTTTTGAAAGATTAGAATCTTAAGGTCTGACGTTTGGTAAGGGGGGAGAAAATGACGGGTGGTTCCAAATATTTTTTAATCCTTGATGACGAAGAAAGTATCCGGCAAAGCATTGCCGCATATATGGAAGATGACGGATATATCGTTTTCCAGGCCGGCAGTGGAGAACAAGCCCTTGATATCGTAAGGAACAACCCTATTGATGAAGCAGTTGTCGATATCCGTCTCCCGGGAATTGATGGAAATACCTTTATGATCGAAGCCAGAAAAATTCTTCCGGATATAAAATTTGTTGTTCATACAGGATCAGCGGATTATCGTCCGCCGGAAGCGGTTAAAGCCCTGGGCGTGACATCCAAAAGAGTGCTCATTAAACCTGCAAGTGATCTCAATGAGTTGCGTAAGGCATTAAAGGCGCAATATAAAGATGTAAAAGATGTGAATCATGGCTGATATCATGGCAAAAAAAATTCTTGTTATTGATGATGAAGTCTATATTCGAGACAGCATGATCGGATTTTTAGAAGATTTCGGATATGAGGTCATAGAGGCTGAAAACGGCAGAATCGGTCTGGAACTCTTTGAAAGGGAAATGCCGGATCTTGTGTTATGCGACCTTCGAATGCCGGAAATGGATGGGCTTGAGGTGCTTGCAAGTATAAGGGAGA
>JAHJLN010000251.1 GCA_018821715.1 Pseudomonadota bacterium
CTGGTGAATTTGTCAAAAGCTTCAATCACAGAGGTGGACGGGGTGATGGGGTACCAACCGGCCACGGTTGCCCCGCCATACACCGCCCCTAAGCCAGTGGCCGTGTTGCCGTCCATGAGGATATGGTCCGTAAGTTTCTTGCTGCGTTTCACCGAAAGGCGGCAGGTATCATGAAAATGGTCGGCAGCATATTCAAACCCCAATTCCAGGGCCTGTATGTTCGGTACTGCCAATTTAGGTTTTTTTTTGAATTGTCTTTCAATGGAATCGGTCAGAACCAAAAGTTCCATATCCAGCAGATGGGCAAGGGCCCCGACATAGATGATGTTCTTGAGTAACTGCCGAAGCTTTGGATTCTCAATTTCCCGGTTGCAGATTTGTGTCAGCGGAATGCCGATAAGGGTGATATCCTCCCGTTTAAAATCATCGGCAAGCGGCCGTGTGGAATCGTACAGAAAATACCCGCCCGGTGCAAGATCCTCATAATCCTTCTGCAACGTCTGCCCATTGACGGCAACAATAAAATCATATCCCCCCCGACGACCCAGATAGCCTTTCTCATTGACCCTGACCTCATACCAGGTGGGCAGGCCCTGGATATTGGAAGGAAAAATATTTTTGGGACTGACCGGAACACCCAGCCGGAAAACGGCCTTGGCAAAAAGAGTGTTGGCGCTGGCAGAACCCGAGCCATTTACATTGGCAAACCGGATCACAAAATCATTTACCCCTTTAAGTTTCATCATTCCTGCCCTGCCTTTGCTGTGGTGTAAGTGTATTTCTGCATATCCCAGGCTGCGGTCGGGCACCGCTCTGCGCACAGACCGCAATGAAGGCAGACATTTTCATCCTTGACCATTACCCTGCCCGTGGGCAAAATATCAGAGACATACAAAGACTGTGATCTGTTGTTGGCCGGGATGGCAAGGCGGGTCCGCAATTCATCCTCCTCACTGTTTTTAATAAAATTGATACAGGTTGTGGGACAGACATCCACACAGGCATCACATTCAATACAATCCCGGGCGGTAAAAACCGTCTGGATATCGCAATTAATGCACCGCCGGGCCTCGGTAAAACCGATTTTCCTGTCAAAACCAAGCTCTACTTCCATCAGGCGGTCCTTAATGGATTTTACCTTTGGCACCATGGGAACATTTTGCCGTTCCCGGTCCGAGACTTCATTGTGGTATATCCAGTCGTGGAATCCCATCTTCTGGCCGTCCAGCGTGGTACCCGGAACAGGCCTTTTTGTCAGATCCTTTCCCCTGCAGAAAAGATCCATGGAAATGGCTGCCTTATGACCATGTGCCACAGCAGTGATGACATTTTTGGGTCCAAAGGCTGCATCTCCTCCGAAAAAAATCTTTTTAATATTTGACTGAAAGGTGAGGTCATCAACCTGGGGCCGGCCGGAATCATCAAAGACCAGGCCGACATCCTTTTCAATCCATGGGAAGGCGTTCTGCTGGCCGACAGCCAGTAAAACCTCGTCACAGGGAATAAAAATCGGTTTCTGGCCAGAACCGCTGTTTTCTGAAACCTTTTGGACGCTCAGCCCGGTCAACCTGCCCTCTTCCACCACAAACGCCATGGGGGAAAGGTGCTCCATAATAGGAATATCCTCTCTTAAGGCATCTTCAATCTCCCAGGCCGAGGCCTTCATTTTTTCACGGGACCCTCGAATGATGACCTTGACGGTTTCTCCGCCAAGCCTGCGGGCGGTTCTGCAGCAATCCATAGCCGTATTGCCGCCCCCAATGACAAGGGTTGTTTTACCGGCCTTTTTTATGTGTCCATACTGAACAGATGCAAGCCATTGGATACCAATGTGAATAAACGCTTTTCCCGCCTGCCTGCCTGGAAGGTCAAGATCCCTTCCCCTTGGGGCGCCGGTACCGATAAAAATGGCATCATAATCCTTTTTAAGAAAATTTTTCAGGCTGGATATATAGGTATTAAAATAGGTCTTTACACCCATATTCAGAATCGTGTTCACCTCTTCATCCAGCACCTTTTTGGGCAGCCTGAAAGACGGCACCTGGCTTCTTACAAACCCGCCGGCCTCGGCCTGATCATCATAGAGATCAATGCTGTACCCCAGTGGCAAAAGGTCTCTGGCAACAGTCAGAGAGGCAGGTCCGCCACCGATAAGGGCAATTTTTTTCCCGTTTTTTTTCTTTGGAATTTCAGGGAAACGGTTTTTTATATTTCCCTTATTGTCCGCACAAACCCTTTTCAACCGACAGATAGCCACAGCCTTTTCTTCCACCCTGCCTCTCCGGCAAGCCGGTTCACAGGGCCTGTCACACACTCTGCCCAGGATACCCGGAAAAACATTTGACTCCCAGTTGATCATATAGGCCTCTGCGTATTTTTTTTGTGCAATAAGCCTGATGTATTCCGGAACCTGTGTGTGGGCAGGGCAGGCAAACTGGCAGTCAATCACTTTATGAAAATATTCAGGATTTTTGATATCAGTTGGATTCAATAATTTGCTCCCGTTTTTGTATAAGCGTTTTTAATATTCATTCTTTGTATTTTTTAGACCAATATAAGGTGCTTGGGAAGTACTTTTTAATCAAGGTTCTCAGCTAAAATAAATGGTTTCGGAACATCACTGATGTTCTTACCATAATATACATACTTTATTGTCTTATTTGATTTTACAATAAACGCCGCAGGTAGTTGTGTTTCCTTACCCTCAAATTTCCTGTGAACAAATCCCCGGCTGATCGCCTTGATCGCAGCTATCAGACCAGCGGGATGAAGATATTTCATGATACCGCCCGGCTCAACGGCATAAAGCTGAAAAATTGTTCCTTTTGGATCGCAAACAATGTCAAAAGGCCAATCTTCTATTTTTGTCAAAGATGTCAGAGTAGCTATTGAGCTCTGCAGAAAAACAAAAACCCTTGCTTCTTTTCTATTGAACACTTCTATTTCGCGTTTAAAATTGACCATTTCCATCTGACAGATGGGGCAACCATGATACCGTAGAAATATAAAAACAGCAGCCTGGTGTTGTATGGTTTCATAAAAATCTTGTGAGGATGACCAGGGGGTATCAAATTGAAAGTTTGGCGCTTTATCCCCTGCCTTTAGTTGTGCACTCAAAATCCTGCCTTCCTTTTTTATCAGAAAATTTATAACCGTTTCAGTTTCATTCCCGGTTTTTACGTTCTGATGTATTTTGATTCCAAGTATCGAAAATGCCTCTGTCAAAGACATATACTAAGGAATTGGAGA
>JAHJLN010000252.1 GCA_018821715.1 Pseudomonadota bacterium
AGCAAAATGGCTTTGAATTTGTTTTTTGTCCATGTGCCACTGAAAAAGCCTGATTTTTCACGCTGTATTAAACACCCTCATATGAGGGGTAATCTGAATCATTGCTATCTCTTCCAAAAAGATTTGCCAAGCTCAAGAAGATCCAGATCAGTGCTGCCCCTGAAGCACATTTTCATCTTTGCTCCGGATCTGTCCTCCATTTCAATGACACATTCGGAAGGAAAGACCGATTGGCTGTAATCCAGCTTAATAAATTCAAAAGTCTGGTCATCCTTTATAATAGGTTTGCTATGAGCGGCTATGCGTCTTTTTAAATCAGAATAGTTTAAATGTAATGCTTTGGAAATTTTGTTGATTGAATATCCTTCAACCCTGAAAAGATTTATTGCAGCTTCCCACATCCCTCCAGGGATCGGCGTTCTTCTGGTTCTGTCTTTTCTCCATGTACTGAACTGCTGTTTAACCTCTTCGAAAGCTGGGTTGGCGGTTCGAAAATTATATTTTGGCATCGGCTCATCCTCCTTAAATTATTTGATGAACCGACCTTAACTCATTTTTTATCGAAATTCATGCACGCTTGCCGAAAGGGCACAAACATCTATATTATTTTTGACTATCTTTGTAAACCTTGCTCTTTGATCACGAGCATGTAAGTGGCTTATGCCCCAATATTGTTCTGTAAAATATCGTATTTTTTAATTTTTTTTGCCCGTTTTATAACTTTCATTTAAAACCTTTTCCACTAAATCCCAATCAATTAACTTTTGAATTTGAGTTAATCTTTGTTTGAGTCCTATATAGCGCTCTTTTCTGTAGGCTGAAAAGGTTGTCACCTGTAACAAAAAGCGAAATAAATCCGAGCAGGATAATAGGGATAATTTGAACGGCATGGTTGACCAATGTAAAACCTGCAGCCACCTCCCCTGAAATACCGAATATGGACAGAGCAAAAAAGCCGGCAGCCTCCCAAACACCCCAGTACCCAGGAACAGAAGGAAGGGCAATAACCGCACAGATGATAATCATTGCGGTAAAAGCTTCCTGAAAGGTCATGTCAACGCCCGGACTACCGAAGGTCATAACGTAGTAGGAAAGGGCCGAAAACACCCAGACCGCGGCCGAGAAAAAAAGAGATCCGAATAGGCTTTTGAGATCCCTGATTTGGGATAAACCAACAGAAAAATTATCTATCAGACTGTTGACGGGTTTACATATTTTTTGACCCATTTTATCCCGGATATCTTGACTTAGAAAAAAAAACAAGGCCGGAATTCTGATGACCATTGCCTGGATTATATTGCGGCTTAGCGAAAAAGCGAGTGTCACAACTCCAGCAAGAAGAAATAATAACAGACAAAGCATCCCTCTGCTGATCGTGCCTAAGGTTCCCTTGTTCAGTATATAATCCCCGAAAGGGATGCTCAGAGAATCATCTATTTCCATCCTTGTAAGGCAAACTGTCAAAAAGAGCAGCATAAACATCAGGTCAAAAATCCGTTCAAGGGTTACCGTTGCAAGGCCAGTAGAAAACGGCACATTGTCATTTTTTTTCAAAATCATGGGCCGAACAATCTCTCCCATCCGGCTGGGAAGAATATAGTTTGCCATAAATCCAATCATTATAGGGTGGTAAGCATCCCAGAACGACAGGTGATACTTCTCTCCGAGAATCAGACGCCAGCGTTGAATCCGAAAATAGAAAGTAATCAAACAAAGCACTAAAGATAGAACAATCCAGATAGGCTCAATGGTGCCCATATACCTTAACAAATCTGCCATTGGCACATAGCGGAAAGCGAAGTAAAGGGCCGCAACCGAGATAAATACTCCGATTAATGATAAAACAATGAATTTTTTATTCATAGAGACCCAAATATCCTAATCAATTCTCAAGACATTTTTCATGGGAAACTTCCATTTTTGCATTATCGCCATGAGCGGAACCAATTAAAAGCATACCCCCTGAAAGCGGTTGGAAGAAATGCCCACAAAAAAACCAGTCCGTAGATACTGTACAAAAACCAAAATAATTTTAATGGTCTATGAATATATTTTATTTCGATAATATTTCGTCCAGCGGGGATATCTATAAAAGTCAATCCATCGGCCCGACTAACGGTTATCGGTTTCTTGTTCAGGAAAAAATATAACCTGGGATTATACCAGAATAAATACTGAACAGTTGCCGATTGTTTCACATCCAAATCAAAAAGGATAGAGTTTGCATAGTTAGTATTAAAACGGTGAATCTGCAACATTGTTTTTTCGACAGGTATAGATGCTAAAGTTTCTTCTGGAGCATCATTGGAACGGAAAACTTCGACTTCTGCAAGCGAGAGAAAACTATTCGAAACCGGTTGCGTTCCTCCGAATTGAATACGGATGTATCGACCGCGGGCACCAGCCGTTGAGATCGTCCTTTTTGGTTTGCTCCTCTGGAGGAAGTGATTCCAGGTGTCGGGTCGTTGCTCAAGCATCGATGCTGTTTCTGTAGGCTGAAATGGCTTATCAGATATGAATACCCAAAAATTGCTGAGTCGTTCACCGGCGCCATCCGTTCTATTCCAAATCGTAACCTCATCAATCTTCTCTGTGACGCCTAAATCAATTTCAAACCAGGCGTTTACATCTTGATCTGTATGGGTAACAGAACCATTTGCAAAATCTCCATTTATATTTCCGTCTACAGCCAGCCGCGCATCATATATTCCAACGGTGCTACTCTGTTTAGCCGGCTTTCCTGTAGCGATGTTTATGCGTTTATTTTTTAAACTCTGAGAAACGGAAAAGGCAGGAAAAACTCTAAAAAAACCATTGTCAAATAACGGTTCAAGCCCGTTAAACGGGCGCGGAGGAACCGGCACAATTGCGACATCATTGGGAAGCCTGTACAGATTTTGCAGGCTGTTTGGAGGTAATAGCGACTGCAGCATACCACCTGACAATGGCGCGATGATAAAATCCACTCCAGTCTCATAAAGCAGATCCCAATCCGGGCTTAAAACAATATTTTCACCGACGACCGGCATTCTTTGTATGTAGTCGCCGAGGGCACTTAAATAATAATTATGGCCGCTATAGGAAGACAAGTTTAAATCACCAAGGACAATACGCGGAAAATCTTTAGGGAATGTTTCTGCACCTGTTATCCTGGATTTATATTTTGGAGTAATATCTACATATTTAATAGCGGCTTTATCAGAAAATTGTTTTATCCAGGATACAAGCCGTGCCCGCTCATTCTCATCAAGAGCAATTTTTTTTATTTCACGCTGCTTCACAAATGTATTCTCCCCATGAGAACGGTCATTCATGAGATCCATTGAGGGAAGACAAAATAACACAATCGCAACACCATAAACAAACGTCTTCCCCGGAGCCATCAGAGTGCATGAAAAAAGAAACCCCAGAAACAATTCAAAGACGAGATAATTGTTCACCCCTATTTGCAGTGCCAATTCTGGAGTGAAGGCAACTATATATGCACAGACGGTTGTTGCCACCATGAATATGGCTATAACAATTTTTAATGCAATCATAGGCCTATCAAGAACCACTGCCTTCAGCATGATCGCTACGATAACCGCAAAGAACAGATGCACAGGAAGAAAGAATCGCTGATAAATGTGCATTCCTCCCACAGAAGGGACCAAATAGTAGATCAAATCACTGACAACACTGTACTCTCCAAAAATAGCCAAGACAGCTATAAAATAAATCACTAAGGACGTTTTGAGCAATTTCCATTCATTGGTCGAAACCTTGTGTATTGTACTGGGGCTAAAAAGGAACAGCGCAATAACGATAATCGCGGGAAAACCGCAAACGATCGAGAATTCATAAAATGGCCCAGGGACCGGAAAATGTGTGGAAAAGAACCGCAGCAGAGTTTGGGGAATTTCCGCCATATGATGTGCGCTATAAAATAACGATGGCCTCCCATAACTAATTGTTTCTTTATTGAATTGGAGTACTGAAAACAGATACGGCCCTATCACTATTGATGCCAAAATGTAGGGCATCATGGCAAGTACAAACGAGTTGACTTTCTCACCTAATGTTTTCACCGAATCTTCAATCAAAAAAAGTTTTACGGCAACAATGACGGCCGATAATGCAAGACCAGCTACGCCTAATGGTATGTATCCTCCCAATAAACTAAAAATAACGGGAAGAGATCCAAATAGGAGATGTCGAAAGTCCGACTTTTTCTGGAAGGATAACACACCATAGGCAACCCAGGGAATGATTGTGATAGAAAAGATAAAAGCGATCTGACCAGTGGCGCGCACCATGTTGATGTTGAAGGCGAACAGTACAGCTATCAATGCGGCAGTGCCGAAATCGAAGGAAAAGAATCGGGTAAAAAGCTTTATAGAGAAATAGCAGGCAAGGAATGAATGAAAGGCAATTAAAAGCATTAAAAACCTTCCAAGATCCAAAAATGTTGTGGATTCCGGCGAGAATACCAGACAAAAAATAATCACCAGTGGATGCATGGCGAAATAATTCGGACTCAAGAAAAAATCTGAACTTCCATTAAAAAGAGAGAAATCTATCGCAGTAAAATTCAAATAATGAATAAGTTGATGGGTTTTGGCAAGAGCGGGCAGATAAAAGCCGAGCGTATCTCCCATGTAAAGTATGCCTGCATCCTCTGATCCGCATTTTAACGAAGGGAAGTAAAAAAGCACTGTAGTAAAAAAAGCAAACAGCAGACAGCCCCTGTCCGAAATAAACTTTCTGTATAAGGTTTTAGTATTCATAATATTAGTTCTCAGCTATCCAAACGTTAAGCCCAATCGGATTTTTTTAAAAAAGTCTTTTGATAATGGTTGAAACAGAATTGAAGTTTTCATATAAGCCCTTTATACAGATCCTTTTTTCTTTTTTAGCAATCTCAAGATCTGCTTATTCAAACTATTCGTTCATAAGAGAACCGATAAACTTGTGGTTATCTGTTCAATTTTATCTTCAACACCCAACCACAAGGGCAAACGCAACAGCCGGTCAGAAAGTGCCTCAGTGTTCTTCATCAAACCGCTCGTACGAGCAAACTTCTGTCCTCCAGGCGAACTGTGGAGAGGGACATAATGGAATACTGTATTAATACCAAGTTTCTTCAATTCATTAATTACACGCGTTCTTATTTCCAGAGAATTTAAAAGAATATAGTACATATGACCATTATGCTGACAATTCAAAGGGATGCTGGGTCGTCTTAACTTGCCAACTTTTTCCAGTGGTTCCAATGCTTCATGGTATTGTTTCCAAACACCTAATCGACGAGCAGTAATAGACTCTGCTTCTTCCATCTGTGCCCAAAGAAATGCTGCAATCAATTCACCCGGTAAATAAGAAGACCCTATATCGACCCATGTGTACTTATCCACCTGTCCACAAAAGAATTGAGTTCGGTTCGTACCCTTCTCACGAATAATTTCAGCGCGCTCTGCCAAACTATCATCATTAATCAATAAGGCTCCACCTTCGCCACAAATAATATTTTTGGTCTCGTGAAACGAATAAGCGCCCATATGCCCAACAGTACCCAATGCTAATCCATCATAGGTAGACATAATGCCCTGTGCTGCGTCTTCAATCACCAGCAGCTTATGGCTCAAAGCAATATCCATAATAACATCCATCTCGCAACCTACGCCCATATAATGCACAGGTACTATGGCCCGAGTTCGGGAAGTGATGGCTGCTCTAATTTTCGTTTCATCCATATTAAGTGTATCCGGCCGAATATCAACGAAAACCGGCACCCCCCCACGTAATACAAACGCATTAGCTGTAGAAACAAAAGTAAAAGACGGCAGAATAACTTCATCTCCGGGCTGGATATCAGCAAGGATAGCGGCCATCTCTAAAGCTGCAGTGCAAGAGTGTGTAAGCAATGCCCTTTTAGTGCCTGTTTTTTCCTCCAACCACTCATGACATCTTTTTGTAAAGGGACCATCACCAGCCAACATATTATTAAAGTTCGCCTTGGCAATATAAAAAAGTTCCTTGCCTGTCATATAAGGTTTATTAAAAGGTATGTTCATCATAATTCCGAGGCCTTTGCACGAATGCAATTATTCATCTCATTCTCAAGGATTATTAACAACAATTTAGAGGTGGTTGGGAATTAAATAATCTTTGTTTTTATTTCACTTTCTTGGTTTTAAAATATGATACACTATTAAAAAATATTTTAAGTATAACCAAAGGATAATAGGGCACCATTTTGGGGAATAGTCCCCAAAACCGAATCATTAAAA
>JAHJLN010000022.1 GCA_018821715.1 Pseudomonadota bacterium
TGCCGAAGTGGCATTCCTTGTTAAAGAAAAACTCCATGGGATGGGAATTGGGTCCTATCTTCTTGAAATCCTTGAAACCATTGCAAAAGAGAACAACTACAAACAATTTAATGCCACAGTTCTGGCAGAAAACAAAAAAATGCTCAATGTGTTCCAGAAAAGATACCCCTATGCAAAATTTCTAAGAAACGTCAGTGGTGAAGTGGATATTGAAATGCCGTTTCAACCACCTGAAAACAAATAGCTAACCCTGTTTTTTATTTTGAAGTTTTCTATTTCTTTTTTGGACTCAATTCCGGGAAATCCCAGTAAAAATATTCTTTAATTGTTTCATCCTCTCCATTGCCCTGCTTGGCAATTTCAATCTGTCTTAATTCAATCCGCCTGATTTTGCCACTGATGGTTTTTGGCACTTCTGAAACAAATTCTATGATTCTTGGAATTTTAAACTTCGGCAAAATGGTGATGGTATGTTTAAAAAGTTCCAACGCCAGTTCTTTTGTGGCCGTATAGCTTGGATTTAAAATCACATAGGCCTTTACCAGCTGGTACCGGTTCGGATCAGGTGCACCAATGACAGCTGCTTCGGCCACGGCAGGATGTTCCCCAAGGGCGCTTTCAACTTCAAAGGGACCGATTCTGTAATCCGATGACTTAATGACATCATCCGCTCTTCCCACAAACCACCAATACCCGTCTGCATCAAATGATGCCCGATCACCGGTATAATAATATTGATCCACAAACACAGAACTCATTTTTTCAGGATTACCGATATAATCTGCAAACAGACCAATGGGCCGCCATTGATCCAGTTTCACAACAATGTGTCCCTCCTGGTCAGGCGTGGTGATCTCATTGCCTTCATTATCCGCTAGCGCCACATCATACATGAAAGACGGATATCCAAAAGATCCGGGACGCATTTTGCCTTTCATCCAGGGCGGATTTCCAATCATGGCAGTGGATTCAGTCTGGCCGTAAAAGTCTCTTATCTCTGTCTGGGTATGGTTCTTCCATTTATCAATCACATCAGGATTCAAGGGTTCGCCTGCACTGATGGATTGCCTTAAACCCGACAGGTTGAAAGAGTCAAGGTTCATATTCACAAACATTCTCCAGGCAGTCGGGGGTGCACAAAAGGTTGTCACCTGATGCCGCGAAATAGCATCAAGATATTGTTCACCATCCAGGAGTGAAAATTTAAATCCGCTGGTGGTAGCACCGACATTAAAGGGGGCAAAAAAGTTGGACCATGCCCATTTTGCCCATCCGGGTGCGCTCAGGTTATGATGAACATCATCCGGCCGAATACCGATCATTACCGTAGTTGACAAATGCCCCACAGGATAGGATACGGCTGTATGTCCGACCCTTTTGGGAAGGCCGGTCGTTCCGGAGGTGAAAAAGCAGAAAAGAATATCACTGGATCTTGTCTTTGCAGCCTTGGCCTCAAAAGATTCATTTTCAATCACATCAAATGATGTCCAGCCTTTCTTTTGTCCTATAACCAATTTGAGTTTGGGTTCAATCCCTGTTTCTTCCAGGGCTTTATCAATCAGATCCGCACAATCCTCATCCGCCATGATAATCTTGGGAGAATACGCTTCAAACCTGAATTCCAATTCTCTTTGCGTCATTGTGGTTGCAGTTGGGACACTGACGATTCCGGCTTTAATACAGGCAAGGCTGGCAAACCAGTTTTCAGGCAGGACAGGGCTCATCATATACAGGTTATCCCCTTTTTTGATCCCTGATGCACAAAAAAGGTTTATCAGTTGATTTGCTTTTTTCAATAAGGTTTTGTAAGTATATGTTTTGGTCTTGAGCGTATCGATATCTGCCCAGATCAGGGCTTTTTTATCCGGATTCCGACAAACATGAAGATCTTCAAATATTTCAGTGGCCCAATTAAAATATTCCGGCAGTTCCATGGCATTTACCTTGGCAAACAGTTTTTTTGCACACGCTTCTTTTTCCAGGGTTTCTTCCATCAGATTTATCCGGATAACCTCTTTGAAAAGCTCTTTCATACCTTGAAACACTCCTTGCATTCTGTTTTAATGTTATATATAAGCAAAGACCAAAATACTTGATGTGTATAAGTTATCACAATTGGGTTTGTCAAAGTTTTTTTTCTCAATTTTTATGATTTCAACCTGTTATCCAAGGTGGGTGCGACTATATGGAAAACGACAATGCCACAATAATACTTGCCCCGCTTCAGGGATTTACCGATGTGACCTATCGAAATGTCTTCTCAGATCATTTTTCAGGTGTGGATGAGGCAGTTGCACCATTTATCTCCACCATGGGCCAGATGAGATTAAAACCGACCCGGATAAAAGACGTGGCGCCTGAAAACAATAAAAAGCTTTTTGTAATCCCTCAAATTCTTGGGAATGTTGCCAAAGATTTTATATTTCTCGCGGATCACCTGTATGAAATGGGTCATAAAAAAATAAACTGGAACCTGGGTTGCCCCCATTCAAAAATTGCAAAAAAAAAGAGGGGGTCAGGACTTTTAATGTATCCTGAAGAAATTGATATTTTTCTTGATACCGTACTCTCCAAAATATCAAACACCCTTTCTGTAAAAATCAGGTTGGGCAGAAAATCAAAAGAGGAGATCTTCAGTCTCCTGCCTGTTCTGGACAAGTATCCTTTAGACGAAATCATACTTCACCCAAGAACCGGAATACAGATGTATGAGGGAACATCAGATCATGATGCGTTTGCTCAAGCCCTTTTAAATAGTCACCACAGGTTCACTTACAATGGGGATATCACTGACACAGCTTCCTTTCACACGGTTCAAAAAAAATTTCCAAACATCCGAAGATTCATGATCGGCCGGGGAATTCTAGCCAATCCATGCCTTGCCGAGGAGATAAAAAAGATTATTGTGGATGAAAAAAAAATCTGGCGATTGAAAAATTTTCATGACGATCTTTTCACCAGCTATGAAAAATTATTTCCAGGGCCGGCGCATTTGACCGGTCGAATGAAAGGGTTCTGGGCATATCTTGGCCCCACCTTCAAGAACAGCAGAAAACCGCTTAAGAACATATTAAAAACAACCTCTGTCGCCAGATACCGGGACATGGTGGACCTTTTTTTTCAAACCGAACCTGAAATTATTAAATAAATAGGGGTTTTTACCTATTGTAATTTTTATTTATTTTTCTATTATACAATAGAAAAATAAATCGGTGTGGAATAATATGGAGATGCCAAGTGAATAAGTTCAAATTAATTGAATTGCTGAAAAACAGATGTTCTTTAACCCTGAATGAAGCAGCCGCCATTGTAAACCTGTTTTTTCATGAAATGGCTGCGGCTCTGGCAAAAGGAGAGCGGGTCGAACTCAGGGGATTATGGTCTTTTTACTTAAAAGAATACCCCTCCTATACCGGCAGGAATCCGAAAACCGGTGAAATTGTTCAGATTGCTTCAAAAAAACTTCCCTTTTTCAAATGCGGCAAAGAATTAAAAGAAAGAGCTGATTACCCGCCGAATTAATCCTATCTAACTGCTTTTTTAAACAATTTTCAATATGCAAGGGTAAAATCAACCCTTGCATATTGAAAATTATGATTTATCATATGAACCGAATTTAGGACGGATAAGTTGTTGTATTGATAAACAATGACAAAAAATACGGGAGTACCTGAACCGTCTGTCTTCAATTAAAATAAATACAGGAGTAATAAAAATGGTTCAACCAACAAAAAATATCCTTTTTGCATCTGATCTTACGGTCAATATGAAACAGGTATTTGAGCATGCTGCAACTTTGGCAGTCACCCAGGATGCTGATATTATTGTCCTTCATGTAATGGAAGAAACCCCGCATTCTGAAAAACAGATTCGCATGGCGTTTGGTGAAGACTTTTATAAAAATTTAAAAGCCGAACATCGAGAGGGTGCAAGAAATATTCTGATCGGAAAAAATGTGGATGCCTTAAAAATCCGCCAGGCCATTGCCGGATTTTTTGAAGGGGCCAGACAAAATAATGAGCCCTCGCAACATAATTCTTTGATTAAAAAAATCCTAGTGGCTGAAGGTCGTTCCATTGCCGATGAAATCACATCAACCGCTACAGAGGAAAACTGTGACTTGATCGTCATGGGCTGCAAGCAGCAGGGCCTTTTTGCAGAGGCCATGGGCGACCATGTGGTCAGAAAGGTGTTGAAACGATCCCAGGTTCCGGTATTTATTGTTCCGTTTTCAGGAGAATAAGATCTATTGAAAACAGATCTTATTAATCTGTTCCAGGTATTGGGCCATGCCTTTTGCAAAAATATCATTATGGTTTGCCCCTTTGATCTCTAAAAGCCTCTTATCGCTTGAGGCGCAGGCATCAAAGAGCGCCTGACCATCTGAAAACGGAATGATGTGGTCAAATTGCGCATGAATCACCAGACAGGGTTTTGAAAATGTTTTGATTTTATCAATATTTTCAAAACCCTGTTCTTCTTTAAAGCCGATGGCCTGAGGATGAATGCCAAGGGTTTGAAGCAATGGAGAGACAAAAGCAAATCCGCTTTCAATAATCAGGCAGTTAAAATCAGCAGCTCTTGCTGCACACAGTTCAATGGCCGAGGCACTGCCCAGAGATCTTCCCATAACACAAAAGGGTCCGGTCATTTTTTTGTCTGCCATATAGGCCAGGACAAAATCAAAAATCTTGTGGCAATCCTTCATCATGGATGAAACAGACGGGGTGCCGGTTGATCTTCCGTATCCCCTGTAATCTGCGACCAGAAAATTCAACCCCTGGTCATTGAAAAGGCAGCCGAAATCATCATAATCCGACACAATCTCTCCATTGCCATGGAAAAAAAGAATCATTGGTGCGCTCAAGTTTTTAAAATGAAAAGATGCCGCCACCTGAACCCCTTCTCCAACCGGGATCATCAGATCCTCCCGGTTCTGATTCTTTTGTCTGTACCCCCCTTCAAACCGGGGATGGAAAAGACACCTTGTCACCTGGGGTTGATCCAGAACCGAATAATCGGGGTTTTCCAATTTTGCCATCTTTTCCTCCTTAACCTTAGCGATTTTTTGTACTGTTCTCTTTGCCCCTGGCAAATGTCACAAATATTCCAAAAAAGGAAAGAGCAGCACCCATCATCATCGTTCTTTTGAAACTAATCATAAAAAAAGGTTCCATTACTGCTGCATAATTTTCAAGAGTTGTCCCGTTTGTCAAACCTGAAAAAGAAGTGGAAAAAATCAACCCGGCCAATGCAACACCGATAACCATTCCGACATTCCTTGCCGTTGCCACCGCACCCGATGCTATTCCCCGTCTTGACAGCGGCACACAACTCATGATGGCGGTATTGTTGGGTGAAACATATAGTGCTGTCCCAATTCCGGCAAGGGCAATCCGCCACAAAATGGATAAACTGCCCATGGACGGTTGAAGACTCATTAACGACATCAGCGATACCGAAAGCATCGTCATCCCCATCATACATAGCCGCCTTGATCCGAACCTGTCATACAACACCCCGGATATGGGACTGACAAATAAAAGGAACAAAAAGGGAACGATCATGATCGACCCTGTTTTTGCCGGGGAAAACCCGCACGGATAAGTCAGATAAAACGGCAGCATAAAGATAATAACAAAAAGAGCAGCAAATAAAATACCTGAAGCCATTACAGGAAATATAAATAATTTCATTTTTAACAGTTCCAGGTCAAACAATGGATAGTCTGATTTCGCTTCGTTAATCACAAAACCGATGCTTGCCAGAATGCAAATGCCTGCAACCGAAAGAGACAAAATTGAGATCGCTCCCCATTTGGACAGCTGGGTCATAAAAACAATCAGGCTGGACAAAATAAGAATCAATAAAATACTGCCTGTTTTATCCATGGGTTCCCCGCTTCCCCTGGCAGCATACTCTCCTTTTAAGATAACCATACCGCCAAAGGCGGCAGCAATCCCGATGGGAATATTGATATAAAAAATATATTGCCAGGACAGATATTCAAGAATCATCCCGCCTACCACAGGCCCTGTGGTAAGCCCTGCCGCCACCACAGCCCCGATCATGCCTAGGGCCTTTCCCCTTTCTTGAACTGGAAAGGCATCTACAATAAGCGCGGGGGAACATGCCATGAGCATGGATGCGCCGCACCCTTGAAACGCTCTGGAAACAATCAGCATCCGGGGGGTCAAAGAAAGACCGCACAGCCATGACCCGGCCACAAATATAGTAAACCCCATAATATACAAGGGTTTTCTGCCTTTTGTATCTGAGAGCCTGCCAAAGGTTAACAGCAGAGAGGACA
>JAHJLN010000002.1 GCA_018821715.1 Pseudomonadota bacterium
AGGAAAAAATCATAAAAAAAATTATTGTAAACAACTGTACAAACCAAAAACTTTCATTACTTTTAAAAAAGCTATTCGTCTTTGAGAGCAAAAATAATAAGTAAAATATTTCACAATTAGTGTATCAATTATTTTTTTATTTTTTAAGACAAACTTTCCATAAAAATACCGTAATCAAAGCGTGTCTTGACTCTTATTGCACCAATTTTTAAAGAAAAAAATGCCTTTTGAAATATCAGAGAAATTCCTCTTGACATAGAAAAAATTTTCTCATAAATAATGCATACAACATTATAAAATTGCGATAAAAATGATGAAGGATTTTTTGCAAACACCATACCCATATAACAAATCTGTTGGACGGGGCTTAAAAATCCTAGAACTTCTATCTGAACAAGGCGCCTTAAGTGACAAACAGATTTCTACAAACCTTAAATACAATCTTATAACTGTTCAACAACTCCTTTCAATCTATCTGGACTTTGGATATATCGTCCGGGACAAAGAAAATTTATATGATCTTTCGGTTAAAATCATAGATATCAGCAGAAAATTCAGACAGCGGTGTGAAATAAAGGATATTGCCCATGTCCATTTGGAATGGCTTTCTGAAAAATACAATGAAACTGCAACATTGGGAACGGTCGAGAAAACAGATCTCATCTATATTGATAAAATTGACAGCCGAGAACTTTTACGGTTTGCACCCCATATCGAACAAAGAATCACCGCACACCATACTGCATTGGGTAAATCCATTTTAGCGCATTTGCCGGTCAAGGATTTAAACCATTACTGCCATTTTGTGCCATGGAAATGTCATACCTTGAAAAGCATTGATACAAAAGAAAAATTGCTGGTCCGCTTGAGACAGATCAAAAAACAGGGCTTCGCTATTTGCGATGAAGAATACTGCCTTGGGTTAAGAGGGATTGCGGTAGTGATTCAAGATTCATTGAATTATCCAAGGTTCTCACTTGGAATCTGGGGCCCGGTAACAAGAATGACACCCCCTAAATTAAGGGAAATGCAAATTGACCTGACCCTGGCCAGCCTGGAAATTTCCAAGTATTATACCTTGTCTTCAAACGAAAAGGGACGAAATAAAATCGATGCCCGTCTTTTTGCTGTTCCAAAAGAGGATAGATCTGATTCAAAAAAAAGCTTTTTCGAGCGGGCTTTGGCCATGTTTTTATAATCGATTGAACAAGTAAAAATCAATCCCTGATCTTCTCTTTTATGGCTTTTATGATGCCAAGACACACCTGGTTGGCATCTGCAACAATTGCCACATCTGCCATTTTCATCATGGTGGCATTGGGATTTTTGTTGATGGCAATAATAAAATCAGCCTCGGTGATGGCGGCTGTGTGCTGGATAGCCCCACTGATGCCAAAGGACATGAGTATTTTAGGTTTTATATTTTTCCCTGCCTGGCCCACTAGAGCATTGTGGGATACCCATTCAGAGTAAACAACCGGTCTTGTGGCCCCCACTTCTGCGTTCATGAGTTCTGCCAGGTCAAAAAGTTTTTTAAACTTTCCTCTGCTGCCCATGCCTCTGCCCCCACAAATCACGATATCTGCATCTTCGATTTTCTGTTTTTTTGAAGGTCTGTGTTCCGACAGTACCAACCGGATTTTATCCTTTGGAAGATCTTTAGGTAATGGCAGCAGCAGGATCTCTCCTTTTGCCGTATCATCATGAACCAACTCCTGGAAGGTTCCCGCCCGGACCGTTGCCATTTGAGGTCGTTGCACAGGCGTAACAATTTTTGCAATCAAATTTCCGCCAAAGGACGGGGCAATCTGGACCAGCAGTCCTTTTTCATCAATTTCAAGGTCAATACAATCCGCTGTCAAACCTGTTTTAAGTTTTTTGGCCACCCTGGGGGCTATCTCCTGTCCGAATCTTGTTGCCCCTACCAGAAGCGTTTCAGGCTGATATTTTGTTATAAGCCAGGCCATCAGCCAGGAATAGGTCTCAATGGAATAAGATTCAAGGACAGGGTCATCCATTACATAAACTTTTTGCGCGCCATGGGCAATATATTCTGCCGCATACGCCTCCACCCCGAACCCAAACACAACGGCACAGACGTTTCCGCCTGTTGTGGAGGCAAGATCAACCGCTCTTGCAAGGATTTGAAGGGTCACCCTGTTTTGAAAATAATTACGATAATCTCCAAACACCCAGATATCTTTCTTGGTTTTCATTATGCCTCATCATGTTCATGTGTTTTAAGATCTTTACCCATGGCGGAACTGATCACTTTGCCATACTCATCAAACAGCTGATCCACTACTTTTTTCACTGCTCCCTTGAGGACGTGGTTTTCTTTTTGAGTTGTGGGTGAATAGACATCAATAATCCTTGTGGGTGAATCTTTTAAGGCACAAAAAGTCTCATCAAATCCCAACTGCTCTGCATTAACTATTCTTATCCCCTGGTTCTCAAAGGCTTTCTCCACCCCGGCAAGAGACAGGTACCTCGGGTTATAGGCACAAAGATCAATGGTAATCAGTCCGGGCAGATCCATGTTGAGAATCTCAAAAAAATCATCCACCTGGCGTTGAACTTCAACACTCTTTTTGAGGACGTTAATATGATTCGCATAACCAATGGCCGGGATCTTCAATTCCTCAGCCAGCTGGGGGCCGATCTGGGCGGTCTCGCTGTCACTGGTCTGGGAGCCGCATAATACCAGATCAACATCCTTGCAGTCGGTTTGAATAAACCTCGCCAGGATAAAACTGGTTAAGAAGGTATCTGCCCCTGCCATTTTGCGGTCCGTCAATAACACTCCTTCATCTGCGCCAAGGGCTTTGGCCTGGTGCAGAACTTCTTGGGCCATCAAAGGTCCCATGGTAATGGCACAAATATGAGCCGGCTGGTTTTCCTTAATCTGCAAGGCTGCTTCAAGCGCTCTTCTGCTTGCAGGGTCCATCATCCCCTGGGCCAGTTCCCGTTTTAAGGTGCCGGTTTTTGAATCCCAGGGCAGTTCCGATACCATTGGAACCTGTTTGATACATACGATAATGTTTAACATGCGCGTTACCTATTCAACTGGGTTGAGATAAAATCGATCTGGCAATCACCATTTTCTGCACCTCACTGGTACCTTCATAAATCTGGGTCACTTTGGCATCTCTGAAATATCTTTCCACATCATACTCTTTGCTGTACCCATATCCGCCATGGATCTGAACTGCAAGATCCGTCACTTCTTTTGCCGTGTCACTGCAGTAAAGCTTTGCCATGGACGCTTCGGCAGAAAAGGGTTTGCCACTGTCTTTTAAGGCAGCAGCCCTGTAAAGCAAAAGCCTTGATGCATCAATTTGTGTGGCCATCCGGGCCAGATAATTCTGAATGGTTTGAAATTTTGACAAGGGCTTGTTAAACTGCTGCCGCTCCTTTGCATAAGACACTGAACTTTCAAAAGCTGCCTGGGCAATGCCAAGTGCCTGGGCAGCAATCCCGATCCTGCCGGTATCAAGCGCAGTTAAACCGATCTTAAGCCCCTGCCCGATCTTCCCCAATAAATTTTCCCTTGGCACCTGGCAGTCTTCAAAAAACAGGGAGGATACAGGGTTGGCTCTCATGCCGCAAAGATCTTCTATTTCACCTACAAAAAATCCGGGACGATCTTTTTCAACAATAAATACACTGGCACAGCTTTTCTTTGAGATATCTTCAGACACGGCAAACACAAGGATTGTGCCGCAGACACCACCGTTTGTAACAAAGATTTTAGTCCCGTTCAATAAAAACCCGTTTTTTGTTTCAACGGCATTGGTTTCCACACTGCCGGCATCTGATCCGGCATTGGCTTCGGTGAGACAGAAAGCACCAATGCTTTCACCCTGGGCCATGACCGGCACAAATCTTTGTATCTGTTCTTTTGTCCCAAATTTTAAGATGGGAAATATGCCCACACTGTTATGAACCGTAACACACAGTCCAATGGCAGCAGATACCCGTGACAACTCTTCAATGACAATGGCATAGCTGATGGTATCAAGGCCGGCTCCCCCATAAATTTCCGGCACCTGGAGGCCGAAAAAATTTAAGGGTTTCATTTTTTCAATAATGTCCCATGGAAATCGTGATTCTTTATCCAGCAGAGAAACATGTGGTTTGATTTCACTTTCTGCAAACTCTCTTACGGTTTTACGAATCAACTGGTGTTTCATACAGGGATTAAAATCCAAGACACTACTCCATATAAGGGGTTTTTGTTTTATACAAACTTTTTTCTACACTTTATTCATAGGCATTTTCAAGTATTTCAAGATAATCTTCTTTTTGAAGTTTTCTTGGATTTGACGGGGTTGAATTATTTTCAAAGGACATCCCGGCAATCTTCTCAAACTGGTCTTTTCCAATTTTCAAGTCCTTGAACACAGGAATGCCAAGTCTGTTTGACAATGCTTTTATCAATTGGATCAACTCCCCGGCGGCTGCCCTGTCATCTGCATGTTTAATTCCAACCTGCCGGGCCAGTGTGGCCATTTTTTCAAAACAGGCGGGCAGGTTATAGGAAAGCACATGGGGAAGAAAGATTGAGTTTGCCACGCCATGGGGGATATCATACAAGGCGCCGATGGATTCAGAGATACAATGAACTGCCGTCACATCAGAATTGCCAAAAGCAAATCCTGCTATAGTTGAACCGAACATCAGGTTTTCACGGTCTGTATGATGGGTTTTTATATCTTCATATGCCCCTTCAATGGCACCCAGTATCAATTGAACCGCCTTAACGGCATGATGATCCGTAATAAAGGTAGCCGGCTTTGAAAGATAGGCTTCCACGGCATGGGTCAATGCGTCAAGGCCTGTGGAAGCAATAATTGACTGCGGCAGGGTTTTAATCAGATCCGGATCAATAATGGAAACGGCAGGATACAGTTTCGGCCCCTTGATGCTCATTTTAAATTTCCTGTTCACATCTGTAATCACCGACACCCAGGTGACCTCGCTTCCGGTTCCGCAGGTCGTGGGAATGGCTAAAAACGGCAATGGGTCCTTTTTATATTTTTCTTTTCCTTCATAGTCTTCAATATTGCCATTATTTGTTCCAAGCAGTGCAAGGGCTTTTCCGGCATCAAGAGGGCTTCCGCCACCCAATCCGATAACCAGATCAGGAGGGTGCCGGTGCATCTCTCTGGCTATCTTATTAATGGTATCGGATTTTGGGTTTGCTTCAATTTCATCCACTATTTTGATCCCGGGAAGCTGGGGCAGTACTTTTTCCAGCAAACCGGAGTGAACAATGCCTTTATCCGTCACAAGAACCGGGTTCTTTGCTTTCAGGTATTCATCAATGATGACGCTAAGATGATTGATTTCTCCTGATCCGAAATAGAGTCTTGCCGGCATATGAAACAGCATATGAATGATCTCCTTTAAAAATAGACTTTTTTGCTTTTTGCATTAGAACAAAAATGATGGAATGTCGAGCTTTTTTTCTTATTGATTTTTTTCCTGTCCTTGTATTGACAAAAAGCAAGTTCATCTTCATAGTTCATCTTCATAAATATAAACCTGTTAAGCTTGGTCGATTTGAAATAAGAAAAAGGATGACTATGGGGGAAGGATATACTGTAAAAATCGCAAATACACGCGAGGAAATAGAACGTATCCGTCACTATAGCGATCAAGTATACAGACTTGATGGTGTGAAGGTCCACGGTGTGGATGAAACAGATCTTTTGCACACCACTCAAATTTTTTATGCCCTTGAAAGCGATGCCAACAATCTGCCCAACCAGATTTGCGGCACCATAAGATATACACTTGATTCTGATAAAGGATTTCCCTTTGAAAAGGCTGTTTTCCAAAAAGCAGATACCTCAAGAACACCTATTGAAAAATGGCAGCCAATCTCAGGTACTGAGCATCGTCTTGATATCAGTCATTTAAGGAGTGGCAACCCCTATGACCCTGGACTGGTAAACTATGGCATGCTGGCGCTAAGCTCAAAGCACAGGGTAGCTGCCCGGCTTTATGAGGTGTTGATGAAACTGTGTGTTGTACACAGTATAAAAAATGGGGCAAAAAAAGCCATCATCACTATAAATCATGCCATAGAGAAAACCATGGAAAAGTTTGGTTTCACGCGTTTAATAGCAGACACCTTGTATTCGCCAGGCATTGGCAACTATATTGTTGTGATGACCGCTGACCTGACTTCCGCCTTTTTTTCCCGGATCGATCTTACACTGCCGGACAATGTGGCAATATTTTCAGGGTCTGAGATATTCCGTATCATCCCCCGCAATGTCGAAATCTGCAAACAAGGGGATACCATTGACCGCAAAGTATACCTTGTTGTCTCAGGCAGTGTGCGGGTGGAGGTTTCAAAGCGAGAAACAAAGCTGATTGCCTTGATCGGTCCGGGAGAAATTTTCGGAGAAATGGCACTGATTGATGACAAACCACGGTCAGCTGATGTCATCAGCAATCACCGTCATGTGATATTGCAGGAGTTGGCAAACTTGAATGAAACCGTTATTTCCCAGACGCCTGAAATCTTCTTTGAATTTGCTTCCATGCTGTCTCGACGTATCCGGGCATTAAATGAAAAGGTAAAACGGTCCGGTCCTTTTGCCCCTGAAAAATTCAAACCGATTCCACTCCCGGACACGTTGCTTGATTATATTAACAACAAACAGTCCACTGAGTTTACTGAGTCAGAACTGATCTGCCGGCAGGGAGACTCAAGTGACGGCATGTACCTGATAAATAAAGGCAGAATTGCCATATCCTTAGAAATGCCCGATGGCAGTGATTTGCTTCTCGGCATTGCCGAAGCAGGAACGCTGGTGGGTGAAATGGGGGTTATTGAAGGCACAAAAAGATCTGCCACCATGATCGCCTGCGAAGTTGTCCGGGCCATAGAAATCAAAAGAGATGAATTGATAGAATTGATCAGCACTGATTGGAAAGTGGGGCATTTTTTGCTGCGCACGGTTGTCCAGAAGCTTCGTGCCACTGATGAAGTCATTGCCCAAAGCGTGATGATCAAACCCAACCTGCATAGAGATTTCAAGCAGATATTATTGTCAATTGCCCAAAACAAAAGCTTAATATCTGCCATCAACGATGCCTTTAACGATACTGAGGTTGATGAAGAAGATCAGGTCTTATACGACTTAAAATGGGTTTCAGATGAACTGGGCGTTCCCATATGCCATTTAGACGCTATGCTCAGGCAATTAGAAAAGGGCCGAGCCATCAAAACAGACCCTATAACAAAGGAAATCACTGTGATTGATGAGGTAAAACTGACTGAGACTAAACTGGTCCATGATTTAACTGCATAAAAATTAAAGCAATACTCTTTTACTATAAAACCTGCCGTAAATCCTGTAATTATGAATTATAGTGTGATATAAAAATCCAAAGCAACGCTATAAACTTTATTTCACAGATGAAAGGGCATAGTATGGATATCAAAATCAATTATTGTTCAGTCTGAAATTATAAACCAAGAGCTGTCGGTCTGGCAGAAACTATAAAAGAAAATTTTGGCATATCCCCTGAACTGGTTCCCGGATCAAAAGGGATATATGATATAATTGTGGATCAAAAGATTATTTTTTCAAAACATCAGGCCAAACGATTCCCGGATAATGATGAAATCATTGAATTGATTAAACGTTAATGATTTGAAATCATTTTTAAAATTTGTTTTTTTGGCTTTTTTTATTGGTTTAATAGCCCTGCCGATCCTTGTGCTTGTGCTGAGTACTGACAACACCGCCACCGTTACCCACAACAAGCCCCTGTCCTTTGATAATATCAAAAAAGCCAAACAGATCATCAAAGACAATAGACCCCAAAGGTTTTTTAAAGGGCAAATAAAAAAAGTAAGTGTGACTGAAGATGAATTAAATCTTCTGATCAGTTATGCAATCTTTCATGGGCTTGGTACAAAATATCTGTTTGCCAAAACTCAATTGGCAGACAATATGTTAAAAGGTTTTTTAACTATTCAGATCCCACGGCCACTCTCCGGCCATTATATTAATTGCCGGGCAACCTTTAACCCAAAGAATAATTTTTTAGAACTCAATACCTTCCATGTCGGCCGTATCAAATTTCCAAAGCTGATGACAAAACCCATCATATCCTTTGTGCACACCCTGTTATTAAAAACCAGAGGTTATGGAAACTTGTGGCAAAATGCTCACGCCATAAAAAATGTCACCATCACAGAAAAGAGAATAACCCTTTTCTATACGCTCAACTACGTCATGTTAAAAGCACTTAAAGAACAAGGCAGGTCTTTTCTGATGCCGGATGAACACCAGAAAAAATTAATTAAGTATCATAATCATCTTTCAAAACTTACCCAAACATATAGCCATAAGAATAATGCCATTTTAGAGTTAATTAAAGGCACATTTGCCTTTGCCGCAGAGAATTCTAAAACAAGCGGCAATCCAATTTTGGAAAATACGACAGCGTTACAGGTATTATCATTATATGCCATTGGTCAACGACTGGATCGTTTGCTTAAGAAAGACTATCGAAAAGACATAAAATCTACTGTTCGAACAAAACTGTTGTTCCACAATCGAACCGATTTACCAAAACACTTTCTTGTTTCTGCAGCCCTAACTGTCTCAACCGGCAGTAAATTCGCCAATCTTGTAGGGCTTGCCAAAGAAATAGAGGATTCCGACGGCGGTTCCGGATTCAGCTTTGCCGATCTTGCGGCAGACAAAGCCGGGGTAAAATTCGGGGAACTTGCCATTGAATCTACCCAAAAAGCCATACGCTTTCAGAAAAAGCTTAGTTTAATCAGCGATGAAATCGAGCTTGTGCCATCAATATCAAATTTGCCCGAAGGGATTATGGAACTTGAATTTAAAAGCAAATACATTGATCTGGATTCAATAGCATACAAATTGATTGATATAGAAATTGACAAACGATTAAAGCAATGCCGTTTGTACTGGGAATAAAACTAAAAAAGGCTGCTTCTTTTGAAAGCAGCCTTTTTTTAGAAAAG
>JAHJLN010000253.1 GCA_018821715.1 Pseudomonadota bacterium
AAGTTTTTTTTACAAGGTCTTGCAGCAAGACTTTCATTTTTAAAGGCAGGTATTTTTCTTCTGTGTTGTTTGAATGTGTTGTTGCAATATTACAATTTTAATAAACTTATCCTGATACCAAGCCTGTTGATGTTTCCTCTACCGGGGATGCTGTTGATTTTAAAAAACAAGCGGTTTGAAAAGCACCTTGATTTTTTTTGCTGCGCTGCTTTATTTTTTATTTGTACAGCTGTCATCAGTATAATTGTCCATTCTCCGAACGAATTTTATAATTTTCCAATGCTGATTTTCTTAGTCATATCTGGTTTTATTTTTTTTAAAATCAGGTATCTGCTTGCCGGTGTTACTGGATTTCTTCTTGTTGCCATATATGGTGTGTCCCTGTCATTTTTTTCCAATGTCCCTGCCGACTTTATTGCCAGCAATACTTTTTTCCTCTTGTTTACCGTTATTATCGGGATGACGGCCGGCTATACCATTGAATTTCATTCCAGGATGGTTTTTTTAAAGTCCAGTATATTAAACCAGATTGTCAAGGAAACAAAAAAAAATGAAAATTTGCGGAACAAAGAGCTGATCCGAATCAATAAAAGTCTTGAACTTGAAATTCTTGCCCATACAGAAGCTGAATCCCAATTAAAGGAGAGTGAAGAAAAATACAGGAACCTTGTCATTTCGCTTCCTGAAGGCATCTTTATTGTTCAGGATAAAAAAATAGTTTTTCTTAATCCAAGCATGGAAAAGCTTACGGGATATGATGCAGAACAATTATTAGGATCCGGAGCCGATATTCTTTTTATGAAAAACCGGCAAATGGAGGATGCCGCTGAAAATGGGGCAAAAGATGTTTTTGTCAGAAAGGACGGGCAAACCATATTTATTGAAAAAAGTTTTGTTGAGATCATCTATAATTCAAAGCCGGCCCTGTTATTTACCGTCCGTGATATCACGGAAAAAGTCATGGCAACCCTGGATAAAAAAAAGCTGCAAAAGGAACTTGAAAAAGCCAGAAAAATGGAAGCTTTCGGCATTCTGGCCGGTGGGGTCGCCCATGACCTTAATAATGTGCTGTCCGGTCTTGTTTCAGCACCGGATCTTTTATTGATGGATCTTCCAAAAGGCAGCGATCTGGCTGTCCATGTTGAAGCAATAAAAGACGCAGGGCGAAGGGCATCGGGTATTGCAGATGAACTGCTCACAATGGTCAGGGGATCCTCAAGGGCGCTGGAACCGGTTCAGTTCAATTATGTGGTTGAAGATTACCTGATGTCACCGGAATTTGACCGGCTGATCAAACAGCATCCTGATGTTGAAATTACCAAAGAATTTGACTCCAATTTGCCTTTTATCAATGCTTCAGGCATACACATCCGAAAAATTGTGATGAACCTTGTATCAAATGCCGTGGAAGCAGTAGGGAAAGATAAGGGCAATGTGATTGTAAATACCTGCCAGGTTGAGTTTCACAATCAAAGGATAAAAGGGTATGAAAAAATTAAAAACGGTAAATTTATAAAATTCTCTGTAATGAATACCGGCCAGGGCATTTCAAAAGAGGATATTGAGCATATTTTTGAACCCTTTTATTCCAAAAAAGTGCTTGGCAGGAGCGGAACCGGACTGGGGTTAACGATTGTCTGGAATGCGGTACATGATCACAATGGCTATATCCATGTCAGCAGTCAAAATAATCAAACGCATTTTACCCTTTATTTTCCAATATCTGAAAAGACAAACAAACCAGACCAGTTATCCAGGATTTATACCTTGGCTGACTATTCAGGAAACAATGAAAAAATTCTCATAATAGACGATTTGGAGTCTCAGCAAATAATTTGTGCCAATATGTTAAAAAGACTCGGATATCAGGTAACGGTTGTTTCAAGCGGTGAGGAAGCACTCTTTTATGCAAAAGAGAATAAAATTGATCTGGTTGTGCTGGATATGATCATGGACCCGGGCTTAAACGGTCTTGAAACCTATGAACAATTATTATTGATTGATCCGCAAATAAAAGCGATAATTACCAGCGGCTACTCGAATACCGATGATGTAAAAAAAGCCCAGGCACTGGGAGCAGGTGACTATATTAAAAAGCCCTATTCGATTCAAACAATAGGGCTTGCAATAAAAAAAGAACTATCAGACAGGACAGATAAATAATGAATACAAACAGCGCCATTCGTCAGATTTCAAGAAGACAGTTTTTAAAATATTGCGGACTCATATCTGCATCTGCTGCTGGCCCGATATTTTTTACCGGTTGTGCCGTTGACCCTGTGACGGGGAAAAAACAACTCATGATGGTTTCTGCCCAGCAGGAAATAGGGATTGATAAGCAGCAGGCACCTTTTCAGTTTTCATCAGATTACGGCATTACTCAAGATACTGATATCAACCGCTATGTATCTGATGTCGGGAAAAAGCTGTTGCCCAATGTTCACAGGCCGCAGATGCCCTATAATTTTCAATGTGTGAATGCAACCTATATCAATGCTTATGCATTTCCCGGCGGTTCCATTGCCGTTACAAGGGGGATCTTGTTAAAACTTGACAATGAGGCGGAACTGGCATCTTTGCTGGGTCATGAGCTGGGTCATGTCAATGCAAGACATGCAGCGGAACAGATGTCAAAAGGGCAGCTTTCTTCTCTGCTTGTGGGAGGCATTTCCATTGTGGCAAGTACCCAGGGATCAGGTCTTGGCGATCTGACACAACAGCTTGGCGCACTGGGGCAGGGGTTACTCCTGTCAAAATACAGCCGGGATAATGAAAGAGAAGCAGATTCTCTTGGCAATGAGTATATGGTTAAGGCTGGGTTTTCTTCCAAAGGGTTTGTCGGGCTCATGGAAATGTTAAATTCCCTGCACAAGGAAAATCCGGGGTCTGTCCAGGTGCTTTTTTCAACCCATCCCATGAGCTCGGAACGGTTAACCGCTGCTGTTCAAAGAGAAAAAGGCGTCTATGCATATTCAAAAGAGCAGCCCTTGAACCGGGACAGGTATATGGACAGCATTGCTTCCTTGCGGATGAAAAAACAAGGAATAGAGCTTTTGCAGGAGGGAGAAAAACATATGGGGAAAAAAGAATATGACAAAGCTGAGGTCGTGTTTAAAAAATCACTGAATATATTAAAAAATGATTATACCGCCCATATGTTGATGTCCAAATGCCTGATGACAAGGGAAAAGCCGGAGCAGGCTTTATCCTATGCCGACAGGGCAAAAAAAATATATCCTGCTGAACCCCAGGGCTTTTATATTGCCGGGATTGCCAATAGTGAGCTTAAAAAATATGATACTGCTTATCAGAATTTCAGCAAATGCGATGAACTCTTGCCGGGTAATCCGCAAATGACTTTTTTCAAGGGATTCTGTCTGGATAAAAAAGGGGACAAGGACCCTGCAGCCAACAATTATATAACCTATTTAAAAATGATTAATTATCAGCCCAATAAATATTCCAAATATGCCTATGATCGCCTGAAAGAATGGGGGTATGCCAAATAATCAATCTGTTTTTAAACAAAATTAAATTATGAAATTTTCAAGCCTCAGGCAGTGTATCGACATCTTGAAGAAACAAGGTGAGCTTGTACAGATCCAACACCCGGTGGATCCGAATCTTGAAATGGCTGAAATCACAAGAAGAGTGTTTGAAGTCAAGGGTCCGGCCCTATTGTTTACCCATATCATGAACAGTAAATTTCCTGCTGTATCCAACCTGTTCGGCACCTGGGAAAGAACACTTAAAATTTTTGAACCCCAGCTTTCATCTGTAAAAACCCTTGTGGATATCAAATCAGATCCCGGCCTGGCGGCTAAACGGCCGGGAAAGATTATCCAGGCGCTGCCTGCGCTGTTGCATTCTTTGCCAATAAAAACATCCAACCCCAGGGTTATGGAAAACAAGTGTACACTTAATGATCTTCCCATGATTCGATGCTGGCCAAAGGATGGCGGTGCTTTTATCCTGTTGCCCCAGGTCTTTTCAATGGATCCTGGAAAAGAATCGATTCTGGGTTCAAATCTTGGCATGTACCGGATTCAGATTTCAGGAAATGATTACCATCAGGGCAAAGAAATCGGTATTCATTATCAATTGCACCGGGGGATTGGAAATCATCACAAAAAGGCACTTGAGAACCATCAGCCGTTGCGGGTCAGCATCTTTATCGGCGGACCGCCTGCTCATACCCTTGCTGCCGTCATGCCGCTGCCCGAAGATGTCCCGGAAATCGCTTTTGCAGGGGCTTTGGCAGGAAGAAATTTTAAGTATGCCAGAAAAAACAATTATGTTGTTTCTGCAGAAGCCGATTTTTGCATCACAGGGTTCATTGTTCCGGGAAAAACAAAAAAAGAGGGCCCTTTTGGGGATCACCTGGGGTATTATTCCCTTGAACACGAGTATCCGTATTTAAAGGTTGAATCCGTCTATCACAGAAAAGATGCCATCTTTCCGTTTACAGTGGTGGGGCGGCCGCCACAGGAAGATTCCAATCTTGGAAGACTGATCCATGAAATCACAAGATCCGCAGTTTCCGACAGCATTCCAGGCGTTAGTGCCGTGAATGCAGTCGATGATGCAGGGGTCCATCCCCTGCTTCTGGTAAAAGCCCATGAACGGTATGTCCCCTATGAGAAAAGAGTGCCAAGGGAATTGTTAACCCATGCTTCCAGGGTTCTGGGAACCGGGCAGCTGTCGCTGGCAAAATACGTGTTGATCTGTGCCCATGAAGATAATCCTGAACTGAATGTCAATGATGAAAAATCATTTTTTATCCATATGCTTGAACGCATCGATTTTACCTCTGACCTTCATTTTTCCACCCGGACAACCATGGATACCCTTGACTATTCCACCCAGGAGATCAACCAGGGATCAAAACTGGTGATTGCGGCAGCCGGTGAAAAAAGACGCTCTTTAACAATTGAGCTTCCTCAAGACATTTCGCTACCACAAGACTTTATGCATCCAAAAATTGTTGCACCCGGCATGGTGGTACTTAAAGGACCTTGCTTTACAACTTATTCAAAAGCAATAATTGAATTGAATCGTTTAAAAAAACACCTGGCAATCCAGACAGGGCTTTCTTTTCTTCCTTTGATTGTGATTGTGGATGATACGGTATTTGCCGCTGCATCGTTTTCAAATTTTTTATGGGTAACGTTTTCGCGGTCAAACCCTTCCCATGATATTTACGGGGTAAATGAAAAAACAAGGTTCAAGCATTGGGAGTGCGACCCCCCGTTAATTATAGATGCCAGAATCAAACCGTTTCATGCTGATCCGTTGGTCTCTGACAAAAAGGTTGTTGAAAAGGTTGATGCATTGGGAAAAAAGGGCGGACCGCTTTTTGGGATAATTTAAAGGAAAAAAAATGAAACAAAAAGATATTCTTTGCAAAAAAACAGGGTTGATACTGGGTGCAATTATTGTGCTGTATACCCTGGTTGGATTTTTTATATTACCGATTCTCGGGAAAAACATGTTGCAGGAAAAATTAAGCAGCGCCTTGAACCGGGAGGTTTTGATTGAAAAAATCGCCATGAATCCTTATGCACTCACAGCAGCCATTGATGCCCTGGTTATTAAAGAAAAAGATAAAACAATATTTTTTTTGGCCCAAAAAATCGGGGTCAATTTAAGCCTTTCATCCCTGTTTACCTTTACCCTTGTAGTGTCTGATATTTCTTTTGAAAACCCTTATGTGAATATTATCAGAAATGAAGATGGGTCCTTTAATTTTTCAGATCTTTTAACTGCCGGGAAAACAGATGAAAAGTCTGTTGAAAATGAGGTAAAAAATGACAAGGAGATGATCAGCTTTATTTTAAAGAATGTCAGTATCACACAGGGTGAGTTTCGATTTGAAGATAAGGCGGCAAAGGTCTCTCATCTGGTAAATCAATTCTCCTTTTCCCTTCCGTTTTTAAGCAGCAAAAGAAAAAACAGGTATGAGAAATCAAGCATGGATATTGATTTTGTTTTAAACAAGGCAGGTGTCAATATCCATGTTGAATCCACACCGTTTGCCGAGGATCTTGCCACGCAGGTTCATATAAAGACCTTGGATATCGATGTGATGCATTATCTTTCCTATCTGCCGATTCCTGAAAATATTGTTTTAAAAAATGCAGGTCTTAATCTGGAGCTTCAGGCAGATTTTCAAAAGAAAAATTCAAACAACAGCCTTTTGCTGCAGGGAAAGGTTAATATATTAAATGTTGATGTAAAGGGTGCCCCAGAAGAAGATATTATCAAATTCCCGACAGTGGCGGTTGATATTTCATCCTCTGATATATTTTTGAATCAATTGAATGTTTCAAAAATCCTTATGGCAATGCCTGAATTGAATTTAAGCCGGGATAAAACCGGCAAGCTGAACCTGTTAAACTATATTCCCCCAAAGACTGCGACCCAGGAAAAAGAAGAAGGGAAAAAACCGGCAGACCCTGGTTCAAACCCTTTTGTACTTACGGTATCAGATGTTGAAATCAAGGATGCAGCAGTTTTGTTCCAGGATTTTGCCAATGAAAATCAATTTCAAACAAGACTGTTTCCCTTAAGTGTTCGGATACTAAATTTTGAGGCCGGAAACCGTATCTCAGGAGAATACCGCCTGAAAGTGGAAACTGAAGCCAAAGAGACGATAACGTCTGACGGCCGGTTCCAAACTCATCCTGTTCAGGCGGATGGTACATTGGAACTGTCCCATATTTTATTTGATAAATATGCCCCTTATTATGAAAACCTTGTCAATTTTGATGTTAAATCGGGCAGCATGAACTTTTCCACAGGCTTTGAAATATCACAAAATAAAGACAAACTGGATATAAAGATTAAAGCCAGAGACTTTTTGATTCAATCTCTGGCAATTATTGATCAATACGATAAAGAAGAAATCATCAATATCCCTGAATTTACGATTAAAGACTCATTTATCGATGTTGGGAACAAAAAAATTAATACAGGGACCATCAGGGTTCAAAATGGAAACATCCTGTTGAAACGGTTGAAAGACGGTCAGCTTAACCTGGTCAAAAGCGTCCTGCCCGTGAAAGAGATTCAAAATCCGGTCAACACGCCGGTAAAAACAAATGCCATACAAGACAGGACCAGCCCCCTGCCATGGGCGGTCACGATGAATGCATTTGATATGACTGGATTTAATGTGCAGTTTGCTGACTTGACACCCACAGATCCGGTCAGGGTTAATCTTTCTAATATTTCCATCAAAGCCGAGGATCTTGAGAGCTTTGGTGAAAAAAAGGGACGTGTAGATGCGCAGATGAACTGGAATGATAAAGGGCAAATCCGTATCAAGGGAAGCATGATCCCTGCCATGTTGAAGGCTGAACTTGATCTTGGTCTGGAAAAAATTGATATTAAATCATTACAGCCGTATTTTACCGATTCCATAAGAATTCTTGTCACTGACGGGGATATTAACACAGCCGGAAAACTTAAACTGGATATGGGGACCCAACATAAGACTGATTTTAAATTTATCGGAGAAACATCCATAACCAACTTTATCTGCCTTGACAAGCAGACAGCAACTGATTTTTTTAACTGCAACTCACTCTATCTTTCCGGGCTTTCGGTTTCTGTTTTTCCTGCGGATATCACGGTTAAAGATATCTCGCTGACAGATTTTTATTCAAGAATTATCGTCAGCAATACCGGCGAAATAAACTTGAAGACCATTTTTAAGAAGAAAGCGGCTGAAGACCAGGGGGCAAATTCTGAAAGCATGCCCGAAAAAACACTATCCGAACCACCGCAGATCAACATTGAAAGTGTTACCCTGCAAGGGGGAGATATCAGTTTTTCAGATCATTTTACCCAACCCAATTTTGCTGCCAACATGAAACAGATAGCCGGTTCTTTAACAGGGCTGTCATCAGATGAGCAGTCCCGGGCAAAACTTCATTTGCAGGGACTTCATGGGCAATCGTCTCCCCTTGATATTGTCGGGACGATAAATCCATTGGCCAAAAAGACGTTTGCAGATATAGACATCTCTTTTAAAGATATTGAATTAACAAGATTCACCCCCTATTCATCCAAGTATCTGGGATACAAAATTGAAAAAGGAAAGCTGATTTTAGACCTTGAATACAGGATTGATGGGAAAAATCTAAAATCAGAAAATCGGGTGAGGTTTGATAATTTTACATTGGGTGAAAAGGTGGAAAGTGAGCATGCCACATCATTGCCTGTCAGTCTTGCAATTTCTCTGCTAAAAAACAGGAACAATCAAATCAACCTTGACCTGCCGGTTACAGGGGAACTGGATGATCCGGAATTTAAAATCGGTTCCATTATTTTTAAAATGATTACAAATCTGATTGTAAAAGTGGTTACCTCACCTTTTTCCATTATCGGTTCCATGTTTGGCGGCGGAGAGGAGCTGGCGTTTGTTGATTTTGAGTATGGGAAAGCCAAAATAGCAGACTCAAATTATGAGAAAATTGATAAATTGGCGCAAATTCTCGTGGAAAAACCATCCATCAATCTGGAAATCCAGGGGCTCTATGATCCGCTAAGAGATGCTGAAGGTCTGAGAGCGGAAAGATTTGAAGATTTAATCAAGACAGTGAAGCTAAAAGAGAGCATGGCTTTGGGATCAGCTTCAGGAACACTAAAACAAGTGGTTATCAAAAAAGAGGACATGGAAAACTATATCCAAATCGCTTATGACCAGGCCCAATTTCCTAAACCAAGGGATGAGGCAGGGCTGGAAAAAGAACTTGATGTGGAAGAAAAGAAGAAGCTTTTGATCACAAATATTGCCATTGGCCCAGATGATCTGCGGCAGCTTTCCATTAATCGGTCAGAAAGCATTAAGGAATATCTGCTTTCAACCGGCAGGATTGAAAAAGAGAGGATCTTTCTGCTTGAGCCGGCAGAAAATAAGGATTCAAACTCTGAAAGAGCAGGCAAAGTCAAGTTTTCACTAAAATAGAAAGACTCAGGGAAATAAAAAAACAGGAATTTTCAGATTTTTAAACAAATATTTTATTTTTCTGTAGCAGCAAACTTGACGGTAATATCGGTTCCTTCATTCTGTATGCTTGTGATGTTTATGGTGCCAAGGTTGTTCAGTATGACGCTTTTTGCATAGGTCAAGCCTAATCCCTTGGCATTTTCTTTGTTTATTTTTAAATAGGGTTTAAAAACATGCTGAAGATATTCGGGTGCAATCCCCTGTCCGATATCACTGATATATATTATGATGTCAGGGGGTTCACAGAGAGTTGAAATTGATACAATGCCATGGGGTTTGACAGCCTGGAAAGCATTTTTAATAATTTCATAAAATGCTTTTTCCATGTTTTTCGGGGCAAGACTGATTTTTGGAAGATCGGTAAAATCAGTTTGAAGGTCAACATTATAGGAGGTCTGGGATTTTAGTTTATTTGCCACGGCAATTAACAGGTCGTTGATATCTGTTTTTTCCCGGGGCTCGTCATTGATTGATATAAACAGCTTGATATCGGTCACGGTTTTTGAAATATGTTCTATTCCTTTGGTAGAATCCTTTATGATTTCAGGATACTTTTTTAGAATCTCCGCCAGGTCAATATCTTTTTTAAACTGATCAATATCATTGATAACTTCATGTGTCCTGGGGGAAATAGTTTGGGATGCATCAGAATGAGAGTAGATAATATTTTGCAGAATTTCATACTTTTCAAGAAGAACGGTCATATCTGACCTGTATTTATTCATGATATCAAGATTGTCTTTAAGGGTCTTACCGGAAAAATCAAGCGTGGAGAGTCTATCAGCAGAGATATCTCCGACTATGGCAAGTTTGTTGGCCTGGTGAAGTTCTTTTTCTTTCTTTTTCAGCGCAAGGATAGCTGTCTTTAAGCGGCTACTTTTACTGTCAATCATCTTTTCAAGGCTGCGATTATATTTTGTCAGATTGGATTCTGCTACAATACGTCGGGCAATTTCTTCATTCAGCCGGATATTTTTTGAAGCGATTTCTTTATTTTTTCATCCAGATCGAGCAAATGAAGATAAGATCTTAGCGCAGTTGTAATGGTTGTAAAAAGTTTTTGATCGGTCAGCTCTGTTTTTTCTTTATAGTCATTGATATCATAATTCAGGATAATCTCTTTTTCCGGTGCTTTTCCCGGCTGACCGGTTCTTAAAATAATTCTTAATTTATCATTTTTTTCGTCCTCCCTGATAAATCTGGCAACTTCAAGGCCGGCATCCTTGGTTTCCATGACAACATCCAGCAAAATACAGGCAGCATCTGAATTGTCTTTAATCAGTTCTTTGGCTTCGTCCCCGGAATAGGCGGAAAGAAATTCCAAGGTTGACCCTTTGTAACTGTAATCGGAAAGGACAAGCTTGGTCATTATGTGGACTTCTTTTTCATCATCCACAATTAATAGTTTGAATTTGTTGATATCATTCTCTTTTTCCAGCAGATCAGCGTTCTTTTCGTTTGCAAAGATAAGTTTGTCGTCACTTTTTGATTTTGCA
>JAHJLN010000254.1 GCA_018821715.1 Pseudomonadota bacterium
TCTGCTTGATGAACCTCATCGGTAAAAAATAAAAAAAAGGAGAGAATACTATGGGTGATCTATTCGTCCTTGCAATAAGCTGTATCTTTATCAATAACATTCTCCTTGCTCAGTTCCTTGGGAACTGTCCATTTTTAGGGACATCCAAAAAAATGGAGACTGCCATGGGCATGGCAATGGCTGTCGTCTTTGTCCTTGTCATGGCCGGTATCATCACATGGATTGTCGATGTTTACCTGCTAAAAGCCCTTAAAGTGGAATATCTGAGAACGGTTTCCTTTATCCTGGTCATTGCATCCCTGGTACAGTTTGTGGAAATGTTTTTGAAAAAAAGCATTCCGGCGCTCTATGCCGGCCTGGGAATTTTTCTGCCGCTTATCACCACCAATTGTGCAGTCATGGGTGTCTGCCTGATCAATATTAAAGAGGAGTATACCTTTCTTCAAGCGGTTGTATCCTCCTTTGCATATGCAGTGGGTTTTGGACTTGCACTTATTCTTTTTGCAGGCGTCAGAGAAAGAATCAGCCTGGCTAGGGTTCCCAAACCCTTGCAGGATACGTCCATCGGCCTTGTAACTGCGGGTATAATTGCTTTGACATTTATGTCTTTTAAAGGAATGGTTTAAATACAAATTGGAATACTCCATAAATTTTTCATATCAAACGATAGGAAAGGTTTCAAAAAAAATAAGGTGACATTATGATCCCAGCTTTATTGTTTATGTTAGGCATCGGTGCTGTGTGCGGTATTGTACTTAGCCTTTCATCCAAGGTCTTTTATGTGTACGAAGACCCGAGAATCGGGCAGGTTGAAAACAATCTTGCCGGTGCAAACTGCGGTGGGTGCGGTTATGCAGGATGCTCTGCTGCAGCCGAAGCCATTGTGACCGGGAAAGAACCCCCAAGTCTCTGCATTGTTTCCAACAAAGAAGGTGTGGAAGAAGTGGCTAAAATAATGGGTGTGGATGCAGGCTCTGCTGAAAGCCCGTTATCCTATAATATGTGTGAAGGCGGCTTTCGTGCTGCTGATAAATACCACTATATGGGAATTTCCTCCTGCAAAGCCATGGCCATCGTCTTTGGCGGAAAACGGGTTTGCGGTGTGGGATGTATCGGTCTTGGAGACTGTGTTAAGGCTTGTAAGTTTGATGCTGTCCATCTTGGCCCCAAAGGACATCCCATTGTTGATGACGACAAATGTGTGGGCTGCGGTGCCTGCCAGCAGGCATGTCCAAAAGATATAATCGAAGTAAAAACCCTTTCTGAAAGACTCATGAAGTTTAATCAGAAGCAGGATCCTCTGGCGCCCTGTGCCCAGACCTGTCCTGCTGAAATCAATATCCCAAGATATATTAATCAGCTGAGACAAGGTAAATATAAAGAAGCGGTCCAGACCATCCGCATGAGAAATCCCTTACCCCTTGCCTGTGGACGGGTCTGTCCCCATCCTTGTGAGACAGAGTGCAGGAGGGGAATTGAAGATGAGCCGGTTTCCATAAATCAGCTCAAACGCTTTGTAGCGGATTTTGAGATGAATTCAGGATCAAGGATTCCGATCAAATGTGCCCCGGATACAGGCAAAAAAGTAGCTGTCATCGGCGGAGGTCCTGCCGGGCTTTCCTGCGCGTTCTTTCTTCGCAGGATCGGACATCAGGTCGATATCTTTGAAGCCATGCCAAAACTTGGCGGCATGCTCAGATACGGTATTCCCGAATACCGGCTTCCCAAGAAAGTTCTTGACTGGGAAATCCAGGGAATTCTTGATCTGGGAATCAAGTCCTTTACCCATGTTAAATTCGGTCCTGATTTTGGATTAGGCTCCTTGATGGCTTCCGGCTATAATGCGGTTTTTCTTGGTGTAGGAGCATGGAAAGACTATTCTTTAGGGATAGAAGGCGAAAACCTTGACGGTTGTTTTACCGGAATTGACTTTCTGCAGAGAATGTCCAGTGGGGAAAAAATAAATCTGGGAAAAACCGCTGCTGTTGTGGGAGGTGGTAATACAGCTGTAGACTGTGCAAGAACCCTTTTAAGGTCCGGACTTGATAAAGTCTACATGGTTTACAGGAGAACCCGAAAAGAAATGCCGGCCAATGAAGTTGAAATTGTGGCATCTGAAGAAGAAGGCATTGACTTTGTTTTTCTTGCTGCACCCACAAGGGTGATTAGCAATGACAGCGGCAAAGTTACCCAGCTTGAATATCTAAAAATGCAGCTGGGTGAGCCCGATGCCAGCGGCAGACGTCGTCCGGAACCTCTAGAGGGTTCTGAAACTCTTCTCAACGTGGACATGATTATCTCAGCCATTGGCCAGGCCCCGGATTCTTCCTTTAAAGAACATGACCCGCATCGAAGGATGACGGAACTTGAACTGACAAGATGGAATACCATTGATAATGATCCGTCAACTCTTCAGGCTTCCATACCCTATATTTTTACTGGCGGGGATGCTGCCACAGGGCCATCACTTGTTGTGGATGCCATTGGGGGCGGAAGACGTGCTGCCCGGTCCATTGATTTGTTTCTCAAAGGAGAGGCAGTTGAACCGGTAAAAGATTCTTTACAGAAAAAACGCATTCATGAATCTATTTTCACTAAAGTTCCGGGCATTAAAAAATCCGCCCGGGCAAAAATGCCGGAAATTCACGTTGATAAGAGACTTGATTCCATGATTGAAGTTGATCTTGTCCTGCCCGAGGATGTGGCTCACAAGGAAGCTGAAAGGTGCCTGAATTGCTGCAGAATCTGCTATAACCCGGATCCTGATTTTCCATTGGCAAAAACAAACTGACGGTAATACGGCACTTTAGAATATCATAACACTAAAAGGGTATCTGGATATGATACCCTTTTAGTGTTTATAATTCTCTTGATCTTATGACTAAAAACAAATTAAAAACCCTGTCCATTCTATTTTTGATCCTTATTCTCTTTCTGCTGGTTGTGGGGGGGATCTTATTTTTTAAGATGTCTTCATTTATTAAAGCACCTTTCAACCCTGTGGCTGCTGAAATAATTTTTAATATAGACCCTGGCCAAAGCCTTAAGATGATTGCCAGAAATCTTGAAAAAGAATCCATCATATCAAACCAAACATATTTTCAATTATTCGTAAAATTTAAAAAAGCCGGGAAAAAACTTCAAGCAGGAGAATATCTTCTCAGTGCATCAAAATCTCCTGAACAGATTCTTGGAATTCTTGTAAAAGGCAAAGTAAAATTATACAGAATAACCATTGTTGAAGGACGGACAATAAAAGAGATTGCCCAATCGGTTGAAGCCGCTGGGTTGTGCACCGAAGCAGAATTTTTAGCGCTTTGCCACGACCCATCCTTTATCCTCTTTTCAGGGATAAAATCAACCTCCCTGGAAGGCTATCTTTTCCCGGATACCTATTTTTTCCCCCGGCATACAAGCTGTGAACATGTCATCACCACTATGGTTGAGCATTTTAAAACCGTTTTTTCAGATGATTGGAGAATCCGGGCAGAAATGATGGGCTTTACCGTCCATGATATTGTCACGCTTGCATCTATTATTGAAAAAGAAACAGGGGATGCATCGGAAAGACCAATCATCTCTTCGGTCTTTCATAACCGTCTTAAGAAAAACATGCGCCTGGAAAGTGATCCAACCGTCATATACGGCATAAAGGATTTTGACGGCAACATTAAAAGAAAACATCTTAAAATGATAACCCCTTATAATACCTATCAAATCACAGGACTGCCCGCAGGTCCTATTGCAAACCCGGGAGCCCTTTCATTAAAGGCCGCCTTATATCCCGATCAAACCGAATACCTTTTTTTTGTATCTAAAAAAGATACTACCCATAAATTTTCAAAAACCATTCAAGAGCACAACCTGGCAGTTAAAAAGTTTCAGTTGAGACAATAATTATCCGTCAAATTGTTCAAATTGTTTCAGGTAAACAATAACCGCCCCGCTTTTTGATTTCTTTTTTTTATCCCATTCATACCAGATAACAAGATCCTGTTTTTTCATTTCCCGCAGTACATCCTCTACAACATCCGGCAGCACTGGCCCAAGATCGGAATGAAGTCCTTTTCCAACAATAATTCTTATGGTAAAAAAGCCCTGATGTTTGGCGGTGCGGATAAAAGATCTGGCTTTTACCTGCGCACCAATAGTGGTGTAGCCATGAAGATCCAGCTCAACTTCGGGTGAAGGATATCTTTTTAATCTTTTTTTAACGGGCATGGGGGACGGCTTTTTTAAGGATCTTTCTTTTCTTTTTTTATAATATTCTTCTAATAGTTCGGCAAAATCTTCTTTGTCTGTCGTATCGACACCATTCCTGTCTTCTTTCAGATGCTCCAGCACCTGGACGCCATGCTTGTTTATTTGAACTTTTCTTTCAGGCTCAATACACTGGGTCTCAGCATCAGGAATCTGAACTTTTTTTTCAAAAGCCTTTAGCAAATCATGATCAGAATCAAAAATCGGCAGATTGTTTTTGTTGCGTTTTTTCAAAGGCTTTGCCTCTTTCTTCTCTTGGTTTTCATGGACTTATCTTATCCTATCCTGTCATAGTTTTCAAGTTTTTGGGCTCTTGAGTTCATTTGACAATCCCCCCCCTTCCTGCTATGGTCTGATTCATGATAAAAGGGAATATTGTAGAGTATATTGAACAGCAGAAAATCATTAGTGCTGTTATATTACAGGAAAATAAAGGCAAGCTGAAACTGCTCAATGAGAACAATCGGGAAGTCAGTTTTTCTGAAAAACGATTGTCTCATATCTCATCGGTATGCCTTGACACTACTCTCACAAGAGACTCTATTGTTATCCGGCTCAAACAGCTCACACAAAACCGTATTAAACTATCTGAGACCATCAACATTGAGGAGTTATGGGAAATTCTTCATGAAGAATCCGATGACATTGATATCTCGACCATGACCCTTTTCTGTTTTGATCCACCGCTGACATCAGACCATGAAGCTGCCGTTATCCGTGCCTTTTTTAAGGACAGGCTTTATTTTAAATTTAACAATATGATTTTTGCACCGTATTCATCTGAACAGGTTGAAACAAAAAAAAAGCAGGTCAAAGAATCGCAAAAAAAAGACCTTCTTATCCAGAAAGGTGCCGACTGGATCAATGAGGTCCTGAATAATAAAAACGGCAGCTGTACTCAGGTTGATCAGAAAATTATCGATATCTTGAAATCCTATTACCTGTTCAACAATGATTCTAATTCCTCCCAGACTGCCAAAAGCATTATCAAAAAATCTGTTCTTAATTCACCTGAACAATTATTTAATATATTTGTAAAGTCAGAGATCTGGGATCAAAATGAAAACATTGATCTTTTGGCCCTGCAAATTCCCACCGTCTTTTCTGAAAGTGTATATGAACAGGAAAAAAAGCTGTTGGATACAAAGATCAACTTTTTGGATGACCCGTTAAGAAAAGACCTGACAGCTGTTCCCTTGATCACCATTGACGGCCAGTCCACCCTTGATTTTGATGATGCGTTAAGCCTTGAGAATACTGAAACCGGATATACGCTTGGCATCCATATTATTGATGTTGATGCCTATATCAAATCCAATGATCCCATTGACCTTGCGGCACGGGATCGGGCAAGCTCCATTTACATGCCCGATGATAAACTGCCCATGATACCGCCCAACCTTTCAGAAGATCTTTGCAGCCTCAAACAAGGTGAAATAAGGCCGGGCATCAGCACCATTATTAAAATGAGCCGGTTTTTCGAAATCCAGGAGTATGATATTGTCCCCAGTATTATAAAAGTTCATCAACAGATGAGCTATACTGAGGCAAACCTGCTTAACGGCAAGAATGACCCCATTACCAGCCTGTATAAAATAGCCACCCTGTTGCGGGAAAAAAGACTCAAAGCCGGCGCAATTCAAATCACCCTGCCGGAAGTCAATGTCTGGCTCGAAGAAAATCAGGAAATTGGATATTCAAAAATTGACAGGGAAAACCCTTCTAGGATGCTGGTTTCTGAAATGATGATCTTTGCCAATTCCCTGATGGCTGAATTCCTTGCAAACCATGATATGCCGGCTGTTTTCAGATCCCAGGCACAACCGAAACAACGGCTTTTCAAAGGGATTGAAACCTCTTTGATCTTAAATTTTCTGCAGCGAAAACAATTGAGCCGTGCCATCATCGGAACAGACCCGGAAGCCCATGCAGGCCTTGGCGTCAAGGCATATGCAACAGCGACATCCCCCATCAGAAGATATCACGATCTGCTGACTCAACGGCAGATAAAAGCCATTTTCGGATATGACAAGGCATACACCAAGGCTGAACTTGAAGAAATTCTTCAATCCATTTCATTGGCAGTTGCCAATGCAGGACGGGTACAGTGGTCAAGAAAGCGATTCTGGATTATTAAATATCTGGAAGGAAAGAAGGGAACAGCCTATGAAGCCATGATTCTTGATTGTTACAGGGATCACTATAATGTGCTGATAAAAGAATTCATGTTTGAAGCAAAACTTCCCCCAAGCGGTGTCAAACTCAAACCTGGTGATATCATCCAGGTGACCATCCAGCACGCAGACGCGAGAAGAGACCAGCTCTCCCTTTTTTTTGCATAACCATGATTGCAATAAAAATACCCGGATTCCTGGAGCCAAAAGTTCCTCATTTTTTTAAAAAGAATTTTGACCCCAAGAAATCGAGACCAAACGCCCTTAATGTTTAAAGCTTCTCTGGCCGGTATAAACCATTGTTGCATCATTCTCATTACAGGCTTCAACAGACTGGTAATCGTTCAATGATCCGCCCGGCTGAACAACCGCTTTAACCCCCTGGCGAAGCCCTACATCAATACCGTCCCTGAAGGGAAAGAAGGCATCAGACACCATGGTTGATCCGATAAGGCCGCCTTTGACTTGTTTTACATCTTTTTCGATTTGGGCTCTTTTATCCGCATCTGTCAGGTCAGCAAAGGAAATCCCATGTCTTTCAAAGCAGTATCGGTCCGCAAGCTTTCGATATGCCTTGTCCACAGCAATTTCAGCCACACCTACCCTGTCCTGTTCACCGGTTCCGATGCCAACGGTTACATTGTCTTTCACATAAATCACTGAGTTGGACGTTATGCCAGATTCCACCAGCCACCCGAACAGCAGGTCTTCATATTCCTTCTCAGTGGGCTTTCTATTGACTGTGTAGGTTTTCCCTTTATATTCGGTTGATGCCACAACCAGATCCTTTTGAGACAGGGTCTGGGGGACAAAGGACCATTGGGCCACCATGCCGCCGTCCATCAGGCTCTTAAAGTCAATCACCCTTTCACCGATAAAGCGTTGAAGCTTATCCATCATATTAATCCGTATCACCCTCAGATTCTTCCGGGCTCCCAGGATATCAATGACCCCGTCTTCGAATTCAGGGGCCACCACAACTTCGGCATACTGGTTGGCAATGGCCTCGGCCGTGGCCTTATCCACTGCTTTATTCAGGGCAATACACCCGCCAAAGGCGGCCACGCGGTCTGCCATATAGGCGTTGTGATAGGCCTGTTCAAGGCTTTGTGCCCTTGCCGCTCCGCAGGGGTTGTTATGCTTGACAATGACCGCACAAGGGGTATCGGTAAAATACCGTAAAATGTTCAAGGCATTATCTGCATCGGTCAGATTGGTTTTTCCCGGATGCTTGCCGGATTGAAGCAGTTCTATATCCGATACCAGATATTTGCCCGGCGCTATGGTCTTTGCATCACCAAGGATAAGATTTCCGTTGACAAGTCTGTAGAGCGCGGCTTCCTGCCCCGGGTTCTCTCCATATCTTAATCCCTTGTTCACCCCGTCAATCACCCATGACACCTTTTCATAAAAAAGGGTCTGTCGGTTATCTCCATCAATAAAAGACACTTCCATTTGCGGGGTAAAATGATCGTCCATAATTGTTTTATACATCTGTTTGAGATCTTTGGGCATGGCTTATTCTCCTGAGTTATAGCATGATTTAACGTCATTAATTGATTTTTCAGCAAGATACCGGCTTATGGTTCCGTCATAGACAGCTGTGTGCTCAAACGCCTTTTGAGCAAGCTTAAACCTGTCATCAAGGGACAGGCAACCCTTATTGGCCCTGAGTTTTTCCAGAATAACCGGATATGTGGAAGGATCAACCACTGATGCCACCCGGATAAAATTTTTAGCAGACGCCCGGATCATGGTCGGGCCGCCGATATCAATATTTCCCCTGGCATCTTCCAGGCTCACGCCCTCTTTGGCAATGGTTTGGCTGAAAGGATAGAGATTTACCACCACCATATCAATGGCAAGGGCAGCCGTTCTTTTTAGATCTTGTTTATGGGCATCATTATAGGTTTCTGTCAGCAGACCCAGATAAATTTTGAAATCAAGAGTTTTAACAAGCCCCCCCTGGGTTTCCGGCTGACCGGTATAGTCAGAAACCTGTTTTAGGCAGGTATTGGCTTTTTCCCCTAAAATCTCTTTGATTGTACCATAGGTTCCACCGGTTGACAGAATCAGAAGGTCCGGGTTCAACTCGACCAGTCCCGGAATAAATGCTTTTAAACCTGATTTATCAGACACACTCACCAAAATGGTCTTGATTTTCACCTGATCATCAATTTTTTGTACTATATTCTTGCCCATGACATTTCCTTAACTTTAATGTGAATAATTTTTATTTTTTTGTTAATGATCTAAGATTAATAATATAATTAACGCTGCTAAGTCAAGTTTCCATGCATCTGGATATTTGCCACAAAAAATTTTGGAAAACCCGTTCCAGGGTGATCACCTTACGTGTGCTGGAAGGTGTAGCAAGTTTGTAACTACTTTTTGCAAAATAAGTTTGGGTTCAAGTTTGTTGAACACACAGGTAAACTCGAAACAATCAAGAAAATAAAAAGAATTATCAAACAATCCATATTAGCCAAGCCGTTCCGATTCTGTTTGGCCAGGCTGTTTGGCTCACCCGAATATAACAGTTTTCAAATAATCTGTATCCATAGCCGCATTCAACCGTTTGCTTTTCACACTGCCTTTGAATGTTTTATTGTTCCGCAATAAATTCAAAGCAATGTGCCGTATTGCAGCAA
>JAHJLN010000255.1 GCA_018821715.1 Pseudomonadota bacterium
CAAACTTCTTTGAATAGACACTTCTTTCACAAGGCGAAACGCTGCATGATGTATAGTTTTAGAAAGTTTTGACGGATAATCTTCAATAAGTAACTCGCTTGCCATCACTAACATGCTTAACATATTATTAATGTCGTGATAAAAGGCTCTTTCGAGCGCGGCTCTTTGCTCCTGCTTCGTAATATCCTGAATGAATAATAAAATATAGTTTCTATTTTCTATTTTAATGGGTTGAGACTTAACAAGCAAAACGATATCAATATTTATTCCACCCTTATTTGCAGACAAAGCGCAAAGCCTTTCCATAGGAATATCCTGTTCGATACTTGATACAATTGCAATTGCAGCACCACAGGTTGAGCAAAATTTTGTGGTCCCACATCCTGCAGGTTCTTCGTTGGCGTGTATGCATTCTAATGCCTCGCCTAGTCGTAAACCCAATGCTTGCTCCGGGTCATCAATACCAAGCGTTTTTAAAAATGAATCATTAAGTGCAATTATCTGTCGATTTTCATCCAAAATGGCCAATATACCGCTTATTGAATTAAGCAGTCCGGACATTACAGGATTTTTGTTTACTATTTCAATTTCAGCAGCAATTTCCTTGTCATTTGCTTTTTCTGGAGGTGCAAAATAAGTATCCATTTTAAACTCCTAATATATATTGCATCATCATTTCTTTGACAATCAGTACTGCGCGATTTTGAATTGTGCTGGTCTCTTTAGCTGCGTGAAAGAATAGAATAAATCGTTCTGAAAACAAATTTTTGAAGACACCACAGTCAAATATACGCTACCTCAAAAATTCTAACAAAGCAAAGAAAATATCATAAGCTTCAATCGAAAGACTCTCGTTGACTAAGTGCGGGGCCGGACCCGGCATTTAAAAGAGATGACTTCGTGTCCAAAGTGCTCTCTTTTTCCAGATAGAGCCAGACACAATATATTGGGGCATACAACCGTCAAAAGTTTTTTTCTTTGGTCCAGACCATACTCTGAAAAACCAATGGGATCATATTAAGTATAATTATGGCCATGGAAAAAATATGCCCACGATAGCCCAACCAGCAAAGGCAAGGTAAGTGGCCCTGCACGGGTAATGATTTGACTCATTATTATTTGAAATCGAGAATTGCTGAGAAGTAACTTGCCAAAATTACACCAATTGTGTTATCTAAACAGGTTCAATTTGCAAAGGCGTTATGCAATTATCCGGGCAAGGCCGGGATAATGAATATTAAACCAATGGTGAACAGGTGTGATTATTTATGAAAGCAGTATTAGCCCTTGAAGATGGCAGAATTTTTCCTTGCCGGAGCTTTACCGGACCGGGTGAGGCAAAAGGAGAAGTCGTGTTCAATACCAGCATGACAGGTTACCAGGAGATTCTGACCGATCCTTCCTACCATGGCCAGATGGTCACCATGACCTATCCTTTAATTGGAAATTATGGGGTTTGCCCTGAAGACATTGAATCCGACAGAATTCAGGTGGCGGCATTTATTGTCAAGGAATACCAGGATTTCCCAAGTAACTATAGATCCAGGGGAACCCTTGCGGATTATTTGATCAAAGGCCATGTGCTGGGTATCGAAGATCTGGATACAAGGGCGCTTACCCGGCATATCCGAAAATCCGGTGCCATGCGGGCGGTAATTTCCACCTCGGATCTTGACCCCCTGTCTCTGGTTGAAAAGGCAAAACAGATTCCTTCCATGCAGGGCAGTGATTTTGTGGGAAAGGTTACCACAAAAAAACCCTATTTCTGGAAGTATAACCAGCCGGATTATATTGATCTAAAAAAATTAGACGACCCTTTAATCTGGCGGTTCAAAGGCAAGAAACATTCTGTTGTCGCCCTTGATTTCGGTATAAAATACAATATTATCCGGTGTCTTGAAAAAGCAGGATGTGAAGTCCTTGTGGTGCCGGCAAAAACAGATGCCCATACGATTAAACAATTGAGACCTGAAGGTATTTTCCTGTCCAATGGTCCTGGTGACCCTGAGCCTGTGACCTATGCAGTTGACACCATAAAAGAACTTTTAGGCGGTGTTCCCATCTTTGGAATCTGTCTTGGCATGCAGCTACTCGGTATTGCCATGGGCGGAAAAACCATGAAAATCAAGTTCGGCCACAGGGGCGGGAACCAGCCGGTTAAAAACCTTTCAACCAACAAGGTTGAAATCACTTCCCAGAACCATGGATTTGCAGTGGATTTAAATACCCTTAGCAAGGATCATTCTATAATGACCCACATAAACCTGAATGAAGAGTCCCTTGAGGGTCTTAAAAATGATACCCAGAAGGCATTTGCCGTGCAGTATCATCCGGAAGCATCTCCAGGCCCCCATGATGCAGCCTATCTTTTTAACCAGTTTGTAAAAGAGATGAATGATGCCAAAACGTGAAGATATAAAAAAAATCCTGATTATCGGTGCAGGTCCGATTATTATCAGCCAGGCGTGTGAGTTTGATTATTCAGGCACCCAGGCCTGCAAAGCCTTGAAAGAGGAAGGGTATGAAGTCATACTGATCAATTCAAATCCTGCAACCATTATGACCGATCCTGAAACTGCCGACAGGATTTATATTGAGCCTGTCACCCCTGAAACCGTTATCAAGGTTATTGAAAAGGAACGACCCGATGCCCTGCTGCCGACCCTGGGCGGTCAGACCGCTTTGAATACGGCCATTGAGGCAGCCAGAACAGGGATCCTTAAAAAATATAATGTTGAAATGATCGGGGCCTCTGAAGACGCTATTAACAAAGCCGAAGACCGGGAACTTTTCCGGAATGCCATGAATAAAATCGGCTTGAGAATACCCAAAAGCGGATTTGCCACCAACATGCAGGAAGTTGAAGCGGTTTCAAGGCAGATCGGCTTTCCCATAATCGTAAGACCCAGCTTCACCCTCGGCGGAACAGGCGGCGGGGTTGCCTATAATATGGAAGAGGTTGCCCGCCTCTCAAAGGCAGGCCTAGACGCAAGTCTCATCACCCAGGTCATGCTGGAAGAATCGGTCCTTGGCTGGAAAGAATATGAACTGGAAGTCATGCGGGATCATGCAGATAATGTGGTCATCATCTGCTCCATTGAAAATGTGGATGCCATGGGCGTGCATACGGGTGATTCCATCACCGTGGCCCCTGCCCAGACCCTTTCGGACAAGGAATACCAGAAACTTCGGGATGCTTCCATTGCCATTATAAGGGAGATCGGTGTGGATACAGGCGGGTCAAATGTCCAGTTTGCCATCAATCCTGAAAACGGGGATATGATTGTGGTGGAGATGAACCCAAGGGTTTCCAGAAGTTCTGCCCTTGCCTCCAAGGCCACAGGTTTTCCCATTGCGAAAATTGCCGCCAAGCTGGCCGTCGGGTATACCCTGGATGAAATACCCAATGATATTACAGGCGAAACCCTTGCCTGCTTTGAACCGTCCATTGATTATTGTGTGGTAAAGATCCCCAGATGGACCTTTGAAAAATTTCCCGAGGCCCAAGACGTCCTTTCCACCGCTATGAAATCCGTGGGTGAAACCATGGCCATTGGCAGGACTTTTAAGGAAGCGCTTCAAAAGGGAATCCGGTCTTTAGAGATTGGCAGGGCAGGGTTTGGCGGGGATGGAAAAGATCCGCTTCCCGGCAGCGTTACGGGTAATGAGCTGGAATACAAACTTTCAACCCCCAATTCCCAGCGGCTGTTCTACTTGAAATATGCCATTGAGCACGGCATGCCCATTACCATGATCTATGAAATGACCCATATTGACCCCTGGTTTCTCAACCAGATGAAGCAGATCGTGGATCTTGAAAAGCAGATCAAGCTGGCAGGAAAAGACCTTCCCCAGGATCTTCTTGAAAAAGCCAAAAAATACGGGTTCTCGGACAAGCAGCTGGCATACCTGACACGGCTGACTGAAAAACAGATTGAACAGACACGAAAAGATCTTGGCATTGTCCCGGTTTACAAACTGGTGGATACCTGTGCGGCAGAGTTCAGGGCTGCCACACCCTATTACTACTCCACCTATGAAACAGAATGCGAAGCAAGGGTATCTGATAAGAAAAAGGTGATTATCCTGGGCGGTGGACCCAACAGAATCGGCCAGGGCATTGAATTTGATTACTGCTGTGTTCATGCCTCTTTTGCCCTTAAAGAAGAGGGGGTTGAATCCATCATGGTCAATTCCAACCCTGAGACCGTATCCACTGATTATGATACCTCGGACAAGCTGTATTTTGAACCCTTAACCCGGGAAGATGTCCTTCACATTGTTGAAAAGGAAAAGCCCTTTGGGGTCATTGTTCAGTTTGGCGGGCAAACCCCCTTGAACCTTGCCTCCGACCTTCAGAAAGCAGGGGTTCCCATCATCGGCACCAGCCCGGAAAGCATTGACCGGGCCGAAGACAGGGATCTGTTTCAGGCAATGCTCAACAAACTTAAGCTGCGACAACCTGAAAACGGGATTGCATTCAGTTATGAAGACGCAATAAAAGTGGCAAGGGAGATAGGATATCCTGTCATGGTCCGCCCCTCTTTTGTCCTGGGCGGTCGTGCCATGAAAATTGTATATGATGAGAGTGATCTTGAAGAATTTTTTAATCTGGCTGTCCAGGCGTCTCCGGATAAGCCGGTACTGATTGATAAATTCCTTGAAGAAGCTTTTGAACTGGATGTGGATGCCATCTCCGACGGTGAAAAAACCATTATCGGCGGTATGATGGAGCATATTGAAGAGGCGGGTATTCATTCCGGGGACTCTGCCTGTGTATTGCCGCCCTATTCCATTTGTCAGAACCATATTGATGAAATGGCAGAAGCGACAAGAGCCATTGCCAGAGAACTGAACGTTAAAGGGTTAATGAATATCCAGTTTGGCATCATGAATGATACGGTCTACATTATTGAGGTCAACCCAAGGGCATCGAGAACCATCCCTTTTGTTTCCAAGGCCATCGGCATTCCCCTGGCCAAGCTTGCAACAAAAGTCATGCTGGGCAAAACCCTTGATGAGCTGGGACTGACAAAGGAAGTTATTCCGCCTTATTTTTGTGTGAAAGAAGCGGTTATGCCCTTTGACAGGTTTGAAAATGTTGATCCGGTTCTCGGACCTGAAATGAAATCCACAGGAGAAGTGATGGGGATTGACAAGGACCTGGGCGCTGCGGTTGCCAAAGCCCAGCTTGCAGCCGGCCAGAAACTTCCCACCCAGGGCACGGTGTTTATCAGTGTTCAGGACAAGGATAAAACAGCTGCCTTATCTGTTGCCAAAAAATTTCATGAGATGGGGTTCACCATCATGGCCACCAGAGGAACGGCTACTTTCCTTAACGACCATGATGTCCCGACAACACTGGTTAAAAAAGTCTCGGCCGGACGTCCCCATGTTGTGGATGCTGTGACAAACAAAGAAATTCAGCTGATTTTAAACACTGGCGCGTCAAGTCAGACAAAGCAGGACGGGTATGAAATACGGCGTGCTGCAATTAAATATAAAATTCCCTATGCGACCACAACAGATGGTGCAAAGGCGATCTGCAGCGCTATCCAGGCCCTGAAAAAAGAAAGTCTTTCAGTCAAAACCATTCAGGACTATCACCAGGAAAACAATTATGAACACTCCAGTTATTAATACAGAAAGGCCCAGGGATGAATGTGGGGTGTTTGGGCTGTATAGACATCCCGAAGCCGCAAAAATTACGTATTTCGGCCTTTATGCCCTCCAGCACAGAGGGCAGGAGAGTGCCGGCATTTCCGTAAACCGGGGAGAAAACGATAAAATTTTTTCTCACAAGGGCATGGGGCTTGTCCCTGAAATTTTTAACATGGATGACCTTGAAAGAATTGAGGGCGGTTCTGCCATCGGTCATGTCAGGTATTCCACTACCGGGGATTCCATATTAACCAATGCCCAGCCCTTTGTGGTCAACCACAGGCACCGATCCTATGCCGTGGCCCATAACGGAAACCTGGTGAATGCCCATATCCTGAAAGAGGAACTGGAGGAACAGGGGTCCATTTTCCAAACCTCAATGGACTCAGAAGTTTTCCTCCATTTATTTATTAAAAACCTGATAAAAGGGGATATTGAGACAGCAATTTTAAATGCGGTTTCAAAAATTGAAGGGGCCTATTCCATAGTCCTTTTAACCTGCAAGGGTGAAATCATCGGCATGAAAGATCCCAACGGCTTCAGACCCCTGGCCCTTGGAAAACTCAACGGCCATTATGTCCTGGCGTCTGAAACCTGTGCCTTTGACCTGGTCCAGGCTGAATTCATCCGTGAATTGGATCCGGGCGAAATTGTCATCATTAATGAAGACGGGATCAAGAGCATCCGGCATCCCAAGGCTGCCAAGCATAAATCCCTTTGTATCTTTGAATACATCTACTTTGCCAGACCCGACTCCACCATTGACGGGAAAAATGTCTATGAAATGAGGAAAGCCTTGGGCAGGCGGCTGGCACAGGAATCCCATGTAGAGGCGGATTTTGTCATGCCGTTCCCGGATTCAGGTAACTATGCAGCCATTGGTTATGCAAAGGAATCGGGCATCCCCTTTGAAATGGGCATGATCCGGAACCATTATGTCGGAAGAAGCTTTATCCAGCCCACCCAATCCATGCGTGATTTTGCCGTCCGTGTAAAGCTTAATCCGGTCAGAGAACTGATCATTGGCAAGGAAATTATTATTATAGAAGATTCCATTATCCGCGGCACTACGGCAAAAACCCGTGTCAAGGCATTGCGTGAGCTTGGGGTTAAAAAAGTCCATATGCGCATCTCATGCCCGCCCCATAAATTTCCCTGCTATTATGGCATTGATTTTTCTTCCAAAGGTGAATTGATTGCAGCGCAAAAACCCCTGGATGAACTTAAAGAGCATCTGGGTCTTGATTCTTTGCACTATCTTTCCATTGAAGGCATGCTGGATGCTTCAGGGGTGAAAAACCCGGAGCTAAATTTTTGCAAGGCCTGCTTTGACGGCAAGTACCCGGTTCCTTTTGATCCAAATTTTACCAAACAGTGCATGGGATAGTATGCTAAAACAGGCCCTTGTCTTTACAAAGGATTCTTCCAATTTATTTTTTCACATTTTAACAAAGTGCAACCTTTCTTGTACCCATTGCTATATTAACAAGGATCAGCACGGCGCCAACACCCTAGATATTGATACCATAAAAGCCTGGCTCAATCTTTTTTCAAAAAAAGCGTTTCAGACCAATCTTATTTTTTTAGGGGGTGAACCCACACTTCACCCGGATCTTTTTCTGGCTGTCAAAGAAGCAAAACGCCTTGAATTTAAATCCATTATCATTGATACAAACGGATACCTTTTCCATAATATCCTGGAAAAAATTTCCTGTGATGATATTGACTTTCTTTCATTTTCCCTGGATGGTGCTACAAAACAAACCAATGACACCATCAGGGGAAAGGGAAGCTATGAAAAGGTGATGGAAGGTATCCAAATCGCCAGAGACAAAAAGTTTTCCTGCTCAATGATTTATACGGTTTCAGATATGAATATTCATGAACTTGAGTTGATGCCGGATCTGGTTAAGACACTGGGAATCCAACGATTTTTCATTCAGGTAATCGGCATGAGGGGCAGCTCGCTTCCGCTGAATGGAAAACTCCAGGTATCAAAGGATGTCTGGCTCAAAACGATTCCAAAAGTAGCAGAAAAAATCGCTGCCCATGGCATTGTGGTCCTGTATCCAAAAGTATTTCTCAACAAGAATGAAATCTTTCAATGTGCCGGCAATGTAGCGGACAATTATTTTGTATTTCCCAATGGCAGGGTTTACCAATGCCCAATCTGCGAGGATTTTCCGTTGCATTCCTATGAAATCAGGCAGAACACCCTTGTCGCTGCCCCCCGGATTAATGAAAAAGACCTGTTCTCTCTCACCATTCCGGAAGGCTGTGTGATGAATAAAATGATTCAACCCCAAAATCTTTCCTATGATAAGAAAGGCTTTCCTGAACATCAAATTGCCTGTTGCATGCTCAAGGAAGTAATTTCCAAATAAGTCAACACAAGTCAGGGTGATCGCATCTATTTTTTTTAAATTGGCTATGTGGCATTTAATTTTTATCACCCCGACCCGGCAGCCACAGGGTAAAGGGGAGTTCCGCTAAATCTCAAGCAGTCGTCCTGACTGCTTGAGAAGCGAAAATGGTTGCCCTTTTCTGTCCTGAAATTGTCATCCATTTACGCCGCTGCATCCCCCTCACCCTGAAGCTGCCTAGTCCTCACAGCTTGCAAAATGCTTGCTGACTATTTGATATTATTATAACTATTTTTTTAAGAGAATAGAGGATCATCGGCATCATAATAAACTTCATAAACTGATAGATGGCATCATTATTACCATTTGTGGGGTGATTGCAAAAACAATTGTAGAAAAGGCGACTATATTCTTGCCATGAAAGAGAACCATAAAACCCTGTATGATGATACGGCATTATTTTTCAAGGAAATGGAAAGCATGAAAAAAGGAAAGGGTCTGCCCCGGAAAATTTTGCTGCAATACGGCAGATTGCTTTGAATTTATTGCGGAACAATAAAACATTCAACGGCAGTGTGAAAAGCAAACGGTTGTATGCGGCCATGGATAAGGAGTATCTGGAGAATGTTGTATTCAGATGACAGACACCTACAACCAATCGGAGCATAGGGGCTTCTTAATATTTACTTGTGTTGGCCCCAACACAAGTAGCAAATCCTTTACAAGCAAAATGGATAATGTTAGGTTGAACGCAGTTTGATTGAGTTTCTTTTTTTATCTTTTATTCGTAATTGATCTAAAAAATACGGATGAAGGAATATTGACCTGATTAACCAGTTAATTGGTATCCTATGGGTAAAATTCAGTTTAACAGCATCCGCCAGCAATTCACAACATGGCTTATTGTCGTGATAGCGCTTATTCTTTTCATTTTTTCATTTTTCCTGATTCGTTACAATACTCAATCTGCCAAAATGGAGTTATCCCGGCAACTCATCAATATCTCCAATATTGCAAAAATAAGCCTTTCAACTGCATTATGGCAATATAATCATGACTATGTTTCTGATTATATAGATTCTTTGTTTTTATATGATGATATCGTCCTGGTAAGTGTCTTTACTGAAAAAAGCACGGTTAAAACAATAACCCGTCCGGCATTTAAAGATAAAAGCATTCATTATTTTACGCAGTCTTCAAATTTTATTTTCAAGGAAACACAGATTGATTTCAATGAAATCACTGTGGGTAAAATTATTATCATCATGTCTTACGATAGAATCAATCATCTTATTTCCAGGAACAGCTCTCTTGCCATTTTCCTTTTATGCCTGATCATACTGGCTATTTTTATCACCATTTACCTGTTGCTTGAAAATTATATATTCAGGCCTGTGCATAAGCTTGAAGCCTCTGCCAGGCTGATTGCAGCAGGAGATTTGGATGCAGACATAGATACAGCAAGCAAGGATGAAATCGGTAATCTTGCAAAAACCTTTCATCAGATGATGCTGAACATTAAGTCCATTACCACATCCAGGGATGAATTAAATCATGAGGTCCATGAAAGGCAGAAAGCTCAAAAAGCTCTGGAGGACAGTAATGAAAGGTTTCTTCAACTGGCGAACAACACCAGCGATCTGTTCTGGCTGTTTGACGTGTCTGATTTTAACGCCATCAAGGTGCTTTACTTGAATGCTTCTTTTGAAACCATCTGGCATCAGAAAATCGAGGAGGTATACAAGGCGCCTGAAATTTTGCGCAATAGTCTCCATCCTGATGATAAAAAACCCGTCATGGGCAGTTTTATGGATTTTATAAAAACAAAAGGAGAGTTTCAAACAGAATTTCGGATTATTCTTCCGGATACGTCCATTCGATATCTCTGGGCCAGGGGAAACCTTATTTTTGATAAAAATCAAAAATTGATACGGGTGGCAGGTATAGGACGAGACATCACTGAACAGTTTTATGCACAAAAAGAAAAGGAAAAATTGAAAGACCAGCTCCAGCATGCGCACAAAATGGAAGCCGTTGGAACCCTGGCAGGGGGGATTGCCCATGATTTTAACAACATCCTGGGTATTATTATCGGAAATGCAGAACTTGCAATTGACGACGTGCCAAAACAAAATCCGGCCCGATTAAGCCTTGAAGAAATCATTACTGCCAGCAGGCGGGCAAAAGATGTTGTCTGGCAATTATTAAGTTTTTCCCGGAAAAGCGAAAGAAAAAAAGAACCGGTTGTGATGTCTGCTATCTTAAAAGAGTCTTTATCCCTGCTAAGATCCTCTATTCCTAAAACCATAGATATTCAGCTTAACCTGTCGGATACGGATTCCCAAATGATGGCAGACGATACTCAGATTCACCAGGTTATCATTAATCTGTGTACAAATGCTGCCCATGCAATGGCTGAACAGGGCGGCAGACTTGAAGTAAACCTGGAAGATATTGAAATCGATTTAAATACGTTAACACAGTATCCCAGCCTTTCTTTCGGCAATTATATAAAATTATCTGTCAGTGATACAGGTCATGGTATTGATCCTGATATTAAAGACAGGATTTTTGATCCTTATTTCACAACCAAAGCCATGGGTAAAGGGACCGGCATGGGTCTTGCCGTTGTCCACGGTATTGTAAAAAATCATGGCGGCGAGATATTCGTAAAGAGCGTTCCTTTTAAAGGCACTGTCTTTGAAATCATTTTCCCGGCCATTTCTAAAGAAATCATTATTAAAGACAAGGCAGACAAACTGATTCCCAAAGGAAACGAGCGGATTCTCCTTGTTGATGATGAAGAGTCCCTGGTAGCGATTGGAAAACGAATGCTCACTCGCTTTGGTTATACCGTTGAGACACACACCAACCCAATGGAGGCACTCAATCAATTTATGCAGGCCCCTGATAAATTCGATCTGGTCATAACAGACATGACCATGCCTGAAATGACCGGGGATAACCTGATAAAAGAGATACTGAAAATTAAACCCGGCTTGCCGGTGATTCTGTGCACTGGATATAGTGAAAAAATCACTGAACAGAGTGCGATCCAAATCGGGGCAAAGCGATATCTTGAAAAACCGTTAAATCTCCAGGAACTTGCCACCATGGTCAGGGAAACCTTGGATGAAACACAATAATTTTATAATAAAAACCGTATTGACCAACATCGCTGTTTTATTTTTTCTACCGGTCACGGTGTTTGCCACAGATCCTGCAACCCGGCAAAACCCCATAAAAATCAATCCATTGCCCACGATCCAAACTAAAACAAAAAATTTTTTCAAAACCACCTGGACCGCCATGCAGTTTAAAGCCCTTGTCATTGAAAAAAAGAAGAATACCTGGACCTGGTCTGCGATTGTTAAAAACAACGGACCACTGCTCCAAAAAGGCCGCATCCAGGTAACGGCCAGCCAGCTTTTGGTAACAAAACCAATTGGATTGGCCGGCATGCCTTTTACCTATGGAAAAGAAATTAAAAATGGACAAACCATGAACATTGGCCGGCATTCCTGGAAACTGATACCGCGGGCGACCCATCTCAAGGTTGAAATCAAGGATCTTCAATCCGGTAAAATGATTTATAAAACTGTAAGAATAACGGATTAATGGTATCAAAGCCAGCTTCCTCTTTATTCGTAACCCATTGACATTTAGTAAAGTTTTTGAAAAAGTCCTTTGGCTATGGCTGAATTTAAAATCTTTTTTAGGATGTGTTATGAACCCGTTTGACCTGATTAAAAATTTTCGTATCCGATATAAGCTGCTGTTTATCTATTCTTTCACATTTGTGGTGATCATGAGTCTTTCAAGCCTGATCATCTACTTTATTGTTAAACAAAATGTTGAAAAAAATATTGAAAGTGAGCTTCAAAACTCAACCTCTGCAATATTGAATACAGTGAAAACCGCTGTGTCCGTGTCCATAAAAAATCATCTTCGGGCTGCGGCTGAAAAAAATTATGAGATTATCCAGCATCTGTATGATTTACAGGCCAAAGGACAAATTTCTCTTGACCAGGCCAAGGAACAGGCAGCTGATATCATCCTTTGCCAGAAAATCGGGACAACAGGGTATATCTGTATTCTGGATGGAACAGGGAGGGTCATTAAACATCCCAAAAAATTATTGGAAGGTCTGGATATTTCCGATCACAAATTTGTAAAAGAAATGATTGCCAAAAAGAACGGGTATATTGAATATGAGTGGAAAAACCCTGAGGATTCAATACCAAGGCCCAAGGCGCTGTATCTGAACTATTTTGAGCCCTGGGACTGGATGATTACCGTATCGTCTTATCGAAAGGAATTTTCCACACTTGTTAATATCAATGATTTTAAAGAGAGCATTTTAAGTTTAAGATTTGGAAAAACCGGGTATTCCTATGTCATGGATACAAAAGGGAACGTCGTCATCCATCCTGAGCTTGCCGGGGTCAATGTCTTTTTTGACCCGAGTTTTTCCAGTGTTTTTTTTAAAAAAATGCTGGAAAAAAAGAATGGGAAAATAATCTATTCATGGAAAAATCCTAAAGATGACCGGTTCAGAAAAAAGCTGGTCATCTTTAACCATATCCCTGAATATGAATGGATTGTGGCTTCATCCAGTTATCTGGATGAATTTTTCTCGCCATTGAACACCATTAAAAATTTTATCATTATCGTGGGATTTGCATCATTGATCATGTTTATTCCCATAACCTTTGTGTTAAGTTCCACGATCACAAACCCGCTGCGGGAACTGATGAACCGGTTTAATGAAGATATTATCGGAGGGTTTTCCAACCGTCTGGTTAAAATGGATTCCCACGATGAAGTGGGTCAGCTCACCTTTTACTACAATTCCTTTATGGATAAGCTTGAGACCCATAACAAGGATCTTAACGCCCAGATTGCAGAACGCAAACAGGCCCAGGAAGCCTTGCAGGAAAGCGAGGAAAAATATCGGTCTGTTATGGAAGCCACTCCTGATCCCATTGTGGTGTATGATATGGATGGCAATGTCACCTATATGAATCCTGCCTTTACAAAGGTATTTGGATATACGCTTCAAGACAGTCTGGGAAAAAGGATGGATCATTTTGTCCCTAAAGAGCATTGGAAAGAGACCATGGAAGGCATTGGAACCATCCTTAAGGGCAATGTGCTGCCGCGAACCGAAACCCAGAGAATGTCTAAAGACGGTCGGCTTTTTGATGTGACAACCCGGGGATCGGTATATCGAAACAAGGATGGCAAGCCTTTAGGATCTGTGATTACCCACAGGGATGTGTCACAGGTCAAACGGCTTGAAAAGGCGATCATGGAAATCGGGGAAAAAGAACGGCAAAAGATTGGAAATGACCTTCATGATGACCTTTGTCCTCACTTAATCGGGATTGAAGGGTTAAGCAAAGTTCTGAAACGAAAGGTTGAAGGACATTCTCAGGAAGCAGGACAATTGTCTGATAAAATTACACAATTAATAAAACAAGCCATACAAAAAACCCGTCTGCTGGCAAGGGGGCTTTGCCCGGTTTATTTTAACCATGGCCTGGAGACATCATTGCAGCAGCTTGCAACCAATACCCAAATCATGCACCAAATTGAGTGTCGCCTTGACTGCAGACCCAAAATATCTGTTAAAAACAGTATGGTCACCATTAATGTGTATCATATTGCACAGGAAGCTGTTCAGAATGCTGTTCGTCACGGCAAAGCCGATAAAATTCAGATTATAATGAACCAGCAGGAAAACCAGTTTTTCCTTTGTGTGAAGGACAATGGCGTTGGGATGGACCTGTCAAGACAGACCAATGGCATGGGGCTTAGAATCATGAATTACAGGGCCAAACTTATTGGAGCTTCTTTAAAGATTCACTCTGATGAAAAGGGTACAAGTATCCGTCTGATATTGCCGTTAAGTGCCCTTGCTTGAACCGTTTAAAAGTGCTATTTTCATCCAGCATTAACCCGTAATTTAGATGATTTATGACCCCTAAGAAAAAAATACTGCTGGTGGAAGACCATCCTATTTTCAGATTGGGCTTAGCTGAGCTGATCAACCAGGAAGAGGATTTTATTGCCTTTGGGGAGTCAAAAGATGTGGATCCGGCTATCGAGGAAATTGAGACCCTTAAACCAGACCTCATTATTGCAGACATTTCATTGAAAACATCCGATGGTATTGACCTTGTGAAATATGTCAAAAAATATCATAAACATATTCCTGTTCTGGTGTTGTCCATGCATGATGAATACCTCTATGCCCAGCGGGCACTTCATGCAGGAGCAAGGGGCTATATCATGAAGCAGGAGGCCATGGAATCAGTGGTCACAGCGATTCATAAGGTTCTTGCAGGAAAAGTATATCTCAATGAAAAAGTAAAAGAGCATATTCTTTCCAATATTTCAGATACCCCCCAAACCCGAGAGAAAACGCCTATTGACAAACTCACGGACAGGGAACTTCAGGTATTTAAAATGATCGGCAGAGGTTTTTCTTCAAGGGATATTGCAGAAAGGCTTTTTTTGAGCATTAAAACAATTGGTACCTATCGGGAAAGAATAAAAGATAAACTCAATTTAAAACATGCCAATGAACTGGTCAGATGTGCAGTGCATTTTGAAAAGACCGGCCAGATCAGCACCCAGCCTGAATAAATCAATCGTTGTAGGGTTGCAGGCCTACAACAAGATACGATTTTAAACTACAACGCCCTCCAGAATTGCCTACAATTAAAATCCGGTTTGCACCGATTGAATAATTGCCCCTTCTTTTATACTCAAGGATGAACACGCCATCTTGGTGTTGTGAGCACGTTGAAGCTCTTTTTTGAAGAAATCAAAATAAACCCAATTTCAAAGGAAAAAGGTAAAGCAGATGACAATACAGCCAAATATGACCGACTACAACAAAGAGTACAAGGAATTCAAATGGGATGTCCCGGAATATTATAATTTTGCCGAAGAAGTTATTGATAAATGGGCCCAAGACAAAGAAAAACTGGCCATGCTCTGGGTGGATGACAATGGGGCCGAGATAAAAAAAACCTTTAACGATATCAGCATTGCGTCAAAAAAACTGGCCAATGTTTTAAAAGCCCAGGGAATTGGGCAGGGAGATGTTGTCATTGTCGTTCTGCCAAGGAACATTGAATGGTGGATTATTTTTACGGCCTGTATCCGGTGCGGCGCCATGATCGCCCCTGGCACCACACAGCTCACGTCAAAGGATCTGGCCTTTCGTGCCAACAAATCCAATGCTGCCTGTATCATCACCAATCCTGCCATTGCAGCAACCTTTGATGAAGTGGCAGACACATGTGAAACCGTGAAGTCAAAAATTGTGATTGAAGCCAAAAAAGACGGATGGCTGTTTTTTGAGGATGCCATGAAAAATGCCTCTGAAGCGTTTCAAACCGCCAGGACAAAGGCAG
>JAHJLN010000256.1 GCA_018821715.1 Pseudomonadota bacterium
ATTGCCCATGATTTTAACAATATTCTGTCAGGAATACTTGGATATGCACACTTGGCTGAGTTGAATTTGAACACCCCGATAAAAGCCAAAGGGCATATCGCACAGATTGTCAAAGGGGCCCAGAGAGCTGCCGAGCTTACCCAGCAAATTTTGACATTCAGCCGCCAGACAGAATATGAAAAACATCCAATGAATTTATACCTTGTTGTGAAAGAAGCCCTTAAATTATTGCGGTCTTCAATCCCCGCCACCATTGAAATCAGAGAAAATATTGTGTCAAAGGAAAAGGTTCTGGCTGATCCGACCCAGATGCATCAGGTCATCATGAACCTTTGCACCAATGCATACCATGCCATGGGTGAAACCGGCGGTATTCTGACAGTACAACTGGATGCAATAGAGACTTCAGAAAACAAGGATCTTTTTGATTTTCCTTTGAACAGCGGCAGATATCTTAAACTTGAGATCACTGATACCGGTATGGGCATGGATAAAGAAACCTTATCAAAGGCATTTGACCCGTATTTTACCACCAAGGAGATCGGCAAGGGAACAGGGTTTGGCCTTGCACTGGTTCATGCAATTGTTCAAGAGCATGACGGTTTTATCAATGTCATCAGTTCAAAGGGGCAGGGGGCTAGCTTTTATGTATATCTGCCCGTTGCTCAAGAGGGGTCAACCCTTTATAGTGATTCCAAAAAAGAAAAATCATTTAAAGGTGGAACTGAAAAGATCATGGTAGTTGATGATGAAGAAGATATCCGTTTGATTATTCAGGAGTTTTTAACCAGTTGCGGATATTCTGTCACCACCTTTGAAAATGGTGCCAAGGCATTTGAAGCCTTTGAAAAAGCACCGAATCATTTCGATCTGGTGGTTACGGATATGACCATGCCCAAGATGACAGGAGATGAGCTGTCTTCTCGAGTGCTTAACCTCCGCAAGGATATGCCGATTATCCTTTGTACCGGTTACAGCGAGGCTGTTTCCGAAGCAAGAGCCCTGGAGCTTGGCATCCGAAAATTTGTCCAAAAACCCATTGCCTATGATAGTCTTGCGGCTTTAATCCGGGATCTGCTGGATCAGGGTGTTTCTTCCTGATTTTTAATATCCTGGGGGATTAAAATTTTCAAAATATCTTCTTTCCCAATAATGCCCACAACTTTGTTTTTATCAACAACAGGAATGGTATGAAAATGTTTTTCAACCATCAGGCTTGCAATTTCGGAAATGGGTGTATCCGGATGGACTGAAACCGGATTTTTTACCATGGCCTGTTCCACTGTTGTGGCTGAAATTTTCTTTAGTTCATCATTCAGTTTTTTAGAGGATGATAACGGGAAAATTCCGTCAAGGAGAATGAAAATAGGGGGGATGGGAATATCTTTCTGGGCAAAAATCAGGTCGCTCTGGCATAAAATTCCCACAAGGGATCCTTTTAAATCAACCACTGGTACGCCGTTGATATGGTTATTCAAAAGAAGTTCAACCGCTTTTGTAATTTCAGTATCAGGGGAAACGGATATAACCTTTTTTTCCATAATATCTTTGGCTTTTATCATGGGAGTTCTCCTTTTTCATCTAAGCATTTCAGGTGATATGGCGGACCGCAAGAACAGGACAGGATGCCTGGCTGATGACACGATCAGTTGTAGAACCAACCAGAAATTGTTCCAAAAGGCTGTGGCCGTGAACGCCAAGCACAATCATATCCACTTGTTTTTTTTGAGCATAGTCGATCAGTTCTTTATGGGGTTGGCCTTCAAGCAGGATGGTAATGGGGGTGCACCAGTTTTTGCTGTCTTCAGGAACCATGTTTGAAAGCTGTCTTTCAAAGTGGTTTAACAAAGAATTTCTTTTTTCCTCCTCCTGATCTGTTGTTTTTTTCTGTAGATCCAGGTACTCTGAACGGGTCCAGCCCAGATAGTCTCCCTCCTGAATCTTTAAATAGTCAGTGGTTGAAAATCCATTTTTTTCTGCCGGCCTCATAACATGGGCCAGATAAAGCTGTGTCTGAAATTCCTGTGCCAGACTCAGGGCATAGTCAAAAGCAAGTTTGGAACCTTCTGAGAAATCACATCCCACAAGAATTTGTTTCAGTTTTATGCTGTTGGTTACAGGAGTATTTAAATGATCTTCAGGTGCATGCAAAACCAGAAGGGGGCAGTGAAGGGTTTTTACCAACCTGCTGGTGACAGAACCGATCAAAAACCGTTTTACTCCTGATCCGCCATAGGTTGCAGCAATGACCATATCAATATTGTTTTCTCGACAAACCTGTTCGATTTCATCCGCAGGATGTCCGGCTGAGACTAGTATTTCGCAGTCAATATCAAACGCCTCTGCTATCTTTTCAAGTTTTCCCCGGGCATATTGGATACGGTCACTCTCAATGCCGGTGTAGTCAAGATATGGTGGCATATGACTTGAAACCATAAGGGTTACCTGTACAATATGGCATAAAATAAGTTTTGAATCAAACTCTGAGGCCAAAGACTTACCATAGGACAATGTCATATTGGTAAAGTCTGAAAAATCAATTGCACACATTATTTTTTTTGGTTCTATTCTCATAATTCTTCTCCTTTCTTGTGGTTGTTATTAAATGAGAGAAAAATGATCTCTGTTTTCCGCAGTGAGGTTGATTCAGGCTGAAAACAATAAACCTGTAACGGGGAAGTACAGAAACAAAGAAAAGAGATGTCAATATCACATCAATGAGACTGCATTATAATATTCTTGCACAAGAGGCGTCAAGGAAAACTTCTATGACCGGACCGGCAGAACCAAAAAGTTTAAACGTTTGAATCGGTTTTGTTGCCGGAAAAAAATTTAATAATGGATTTGTACCGGGTGAGCAGCACCAGAAGAATGATGCCGGCAAAAATGTATTGGATCGCGTGGAATCTTTGTTCTAAAAAATCAAAGCAGAAAAACCAGGCAATGATGGCAGCCAGGGTTCCGGCTCCTGTGGCACTGAAGTTTCTGGCCAGATTGATCCGGAGCATATATCCGATGACAGAGCCTACAACCGGTCCTGTTACCGGAAGGGGCAACATGACAAAAAGAAAAAGCCCGATCCATCCGAAAGACTGGATTTTATCTTTTTGTTCAACAGCTTTGTCGGCAAGTTTCCCCATGAGTTTTGTCAACCAGAGTACCCGGATATAATTGGTAGTGGTTAATGCAAAAATTGAATAGGTAAAACAGACAATTAATACCTCAAGGTAAAAATTGTACACAATTGTAGCTGTTGCACCGAAACCGTTCATGATACAGAGCCCTATCCCTGCTGCCCGGCCGCCGAAAGCATGGGCAAAAAAGGTCAGCCCCAGGGTTTTTGCAGTTTCCATATCAATAAATGCAAAATATCCGATTGCCATTAAAAGCAAAAAGGTCAATATAAAGCCTGTTAAAAGGATCTTACCTTCAGGGGTATGAAATAATTTTTGCTTCATGCCGATGCAGATATTCTTTATCTGATATTAAATATTTATCAATTATTAAAAAAGTATTAGCCGAATTCTTATAGAAGAACTCAATAATAAAGTCAAGAATAGAATCAAGTGTCTATATGAAAGCGGCATAAATTCAGACGGTTAAAGTTTATGTTTTTTTATGTGCAAAAATACGATACCAAAGGGATCCGCATGCCTGGATATTGAAAGCAAAAAAGTTTATGACGGACCTAAAGCTAAGACAGGACAAACTGACATTAAAAGGATCTTTTTGAAAAAAAGAAATTATAATTGACAAAGCAAACCAATAAAACATAAACTGTCATTAAAAGATATTATACCCCTGCAATGTTCGTGATTGTGCGACGGCCTTTGCCCTAAGACATTGTAAAAGGGAGTCCACACTTTTACCGGTGTGCAGGTTCCACATTTTAAGGAAAAGCCTAAAGGTAATACTGGACTTCCGCCTTTTGAACCAACGGTTCAAAGCCATAACAAACAACACGGCAGTTTTGGGGGTAACCTATTTGCGGTTTTTCATTTCTAATTTAACTATCAAGCGTGCGACATGGAAAAAAAAATTAAAGTATCCTGTCCAATGGATTGCTCTGATCTTTGCCGGTTTGTTGTTACCGTGCAAAACAATCGGATCATTCATCTTAAAGGAGATAAGAACCATCCGGTAACAAAGGGACTTGTCTGTAAGAAGGGAAGATCTCTGGTGCAAAGAATGATTCATCCACAAAGAATCAGACATCCCCTTATCAGAACGGAAAACGGATTTATCAAAGCTTCCTATGAAACTATTTTTGATATCATTTCTGAAAAGCTGATGTCCATAAAACATGCGTTTGGCACCAGGGCCATACTCAATTATACCAGCGATGGATACGGGGGAGTTAAAAACAGGATTCAAAGTATATTTTTCAACTGCTTTGGAGGGGTAACCCAACCCCGGGGAAGCCTTTGCTGGGGAGCAGGGATTGCAGCACAACAATATGATTTCGGCAGTCCCAAAGGGCATTTTCCAGAGGATGTGTTAAATGCCGATATTGTCCTTGTGTGGGGAAGAAACCCGAAATTTACCAGCCTCCATCTGTATACACTCTTAAAGCAGGCTCAAAAAAACGGCAGCCGCATTGTGGTGATCGATCCTGTTGAAACAGCTACTGCAAAAGCCTTTGATGCGTATATACGGATCAGGCCTTCTACAGATGGTGCTCTTGCTCTTGCCATGGCCAACACCATTATTGAAAACAATCTTCATGACAAAGAATTTATTGAAAAACATGTTCTGGGATTTAATCGGTTTAAAGCCTATGCATCATTGTTTACCCTTAAAAGAGCGGAAGAGATCACCGGAATCAGCGCGAAAAGCATCGAAACCATGGCATTGGACTATGCAAGAGCAAAAACAGCCTCCATCTACGTCGGGTTTGGCATGCAGCGCTACCATAACGGCGGCAATTCCGTCAGATGCATCGATGCCATTGCAGCGATTACAGGAAAGATAGGAAAAAAAGGCTGCGGGGTGAACTATGCCGCCAGATC
>JAHJLN010000257.1 GCA_018821715.1 Pseudomonadota bacterium
CAGAACCAGATTGAGCACAAAAAGCAGAACCAGGAAATTGATCATCTGATATACCAAGGTTATATCAGGAATCACAGTTATCATAAAATCCCCTCCGCCAGTAAATAATTATAAAAAAAATCAACTACTTATATCTTCCTGACTGTTTTTATACAAAACAGCCTAAATTCGAATCAAATCGTGACTTGAGTACCATCCAGGCAAGCATTTGTCAACATTGAATGATAAAATATTTAAGGCAGAGTTATGGAATTTTTTTCCTGAATTCTACTGAACAAAAAAATAAAGAATTAACCTTTTTATCACAATTGATGAATAAACCCTTTATGATTCCTTTTCACACAGTTCAAGTGATTGTATTATTTTTTCCAGGTGTTTTTTTTCTGCCTGGGCAAGCGTATAAAACATTTTGGTTAAACGCTTGTCGGTTGAAGTTTGGGCCATGGTTTTATATAAATCATAAGCTGAAAATTCTAGATCGATTGCAAACTCTAAAATGGCAATACAATCTTTTGAAGATGTTTTTAAAAGAAAACTTTCGATATATTCCAAAGTCTTCCCGCCTTCTAAAATTTCTCCTTTGCAGGCATTAAAAAAAAGATCAAAGTCCATTTGGATATTATTATTTTTTTTCATCTGGTTATAAATGGATTTGCCATGGGAGATTTCAGCCTGGGCCATGTTTTTCATCACCTCGTATAATTCAGACCCTTTAACCTTTTCTTTTGCAAGGGTATAAAAAACAAAAGCACCTTTTTCAAAATCAATTAATTTTTCCATTATATCCTCTGGACAGACATCCAGAGGAAAAAGGTCAACTCTTGGAATATCCAGAAGAATCTCCCCAGTATATTCAAGCATACCGCCCTTTAAATGATACAGTTTATCTTCATCATAGCCGGCTTCTGCTACAAATATGGCTGCAACTTTTGAGCGGCTTCCGCTCCTGCAATAAAAAATCAATTTTCGATCATCGTCAAACACATAAGGATCAAATTGGATTTCAGCCAGCGGGATATGGGTGGCACCGGGAATATGATCCAGACGGTATTCTTCATATTGCCTCACATCAACAATTAGATATTCTTTTTCATTCATATCTTTAATAAACCGTTCCAGCACTTTGGCATTCATCTCTTTGATCATGATTCTTTTTCCTCTTTTTTTTTACACTTTATCTCTCCCACTCCTGCCTTAAAATATCCATATTATTGACAAGTATCCCCATATAGGCTTCTTCCATTTCAAGCATGAGTTTATCTTTTTTTCTCAACCATTCGGACAACCATGCAAATCTTAATGCAAGCACATACTCAGGGAAAAACCGCCATCCCAATTCTTTGAAAAGATTGTGGCGACGGGTCTGTTTTAAAAACGCCTTCACCATGGGCATTCCCAACCCGTTTGGGTTTTCAATTCCAGCACACCCCACTATATTTGCCGCATCATAGATATCAGGTTTCATCCCTGTAAATTCCCAGTCAATGACAGCACTTATCTGATCCTGATCCCAGATAACATTTAAAGGGTGCAGATCCCCATGGCAAAAAGAAATTGGTAATTTGTCATGGATTTCCATAAATTCTTTTTCTAAAAATGATAAATACGGAAGAAATCTTTTATACATCTTATTATCATAAATTTTCATTTCTCTGAATAATTTATAAATATATTTTTTAATTGAAAATGGTTTGAAAAAGATTTTTTTTTCTATGTTTGCCGAAGCAAAAGAAAGATCAATCAAAAAGATTGCAAAATTTAGTCCCATTTTTGAAGATGACAGGTAGTCGGGGCGTTTGATTCCGGTACTGTCTAAAAAAGAGGAGAGTTGGAAGCAGCCGTCTCTATAAAAAGGTAAAAACCGGCCATTCTTGGTCTTTTGATACATTAATGCCTGTTTTAGACCGTTTTGATTCAGGTATTCAATGGCTTTAGCAACATCCTGCCGGATTAAAAATTTTGTTTTTGCAAATTTTTCAACCAGGAAAAGAAGACCGTCCTTATCTTGTATCACAACTCGTGAAAGTGTCCGCTCAGGACTGCCTTGAATTTCAATATCCTGACGGACACATTCAAATTCGATATTCCACTGGCGGTTCAGCCAAAAGATAAATTCTTGGCAGTCTTTATCATAGAATTCTTGCAATCTGTGATTCCAATTGTTCTTTTGGCAGTGCACCTGTCAGCGTATCAATGATCCTGCCGTTTTTAACCAGAAACATTGTCGGAACACTTGAGATGGAATATCGCGAACCGATCCCGGGATTTTCATCCACATTCAGTTTGACAATTTTTAACCTGGCCCTGTATTTTACAGCAAGCGCATCCAAAATCGGACCGACCGCCCTGCAGGGACCGCACCAGGGTGCCCAGCAATCCACCAGTACAGGAAGCGATGACGCCAGCACCTCTTTATCAAATGTACTGTCCATCACATTAATCGGACGGCTTAACACATCTACCGGCAAAGAGTCTCCACATTTGCCGCATTTGGGTGCTTCGTCAATACGTGATACCGGCACCCTGTTTTTTGTGCCGCACTTTGAACAGACCAATATCAAACCATTGTCATTCATACCTATATCCTAAATCAATGCTGTTATACTTTTCCCATATTCCTGGGCAGCCTTGATGCCGCCTTGAACCCAGCTTGCTTTGAGCATCAGCGGGCCTGAGACCATTTTCATGCCATAAATATGTTCCATGGTGTCAAATATTCTTCCCGGCGCCTCTCCACTCCAGCCATATGCACCAAATGCTCCGCCAGGCTTATCTTTGAGTTCCGCTCTTTCTGCAATAAACAAAATCTGTTTCATGGATGAAATCATTTCACCATGATAGGTTGCTGAGCCAAATGCATATCCGTCATATCCTTTTAAATCCTCTTCGTTCTTAATCTCACTTGTTTTTTTAACATCCGCCTCATGCCCTGAAATACGAACTCCCTCTGCAATCAGTTCTGCAATTGATTTTGTTTCATCAGCTCTGGATGCATATACGATTAAAACCTTTCCCATTTTTCCTCCTTTGTTCAGTTGCGGTTAAATAAAATTCTTGAATCCGCCATTTTAACGGTCTTGGTTCCGGTCATAAACATGGCTTTTTTCAATGTTTTTCTAATATGTTCAAGATGTAATTTAACACCTAAAGTTCCTGCACCAACAGCCGCCCTGATGATATCCCTGCCCAAAAGTACGGCATCCGCACCCAGGGCCAGCATTTTTAACACATCATATCCGGTTCTCACACCACCATCTGCAGTGATGGTAACTGAATTCCCTAATTTTTTCCTTATCAAAGGCAACATGGTGGCAACACCAGGAGTTGAATCCAAGACCCGTCCGCCATGGTTGGATACGGCAATGACTTTTACCCCTGCGTCCACACATTTTTGCGCCTCATCCGGCATCATGATTCCTTTTGCAATAAAGGGCAATGTTGTAAACTTTACCAGTTCTTCAATATCCTTGACGGTCTTTCTGAAAACCGGCTGGCCTTGTCGAGCCATGATCGTTGACCCGCATCCGTCCAGATCTATCCCAACCGCTTTGCAGCCATATCCTTCGGCTCTTTCAATCAATTTTTTCAAAATATCCTGTGATCGAGGCTTAAATATGGGGATCCCATAGCCATCACAGGCTTTCATGGCATTCAAAGAGGGATTGTCATCCAGAGTATAGAACCATGTATCTCCCCTAAGTCCAATTGTTCCGGCTTCTTTTGATCCTTTTAAAACAGACGTACAGAACATGGTTTCATCCAGAGCATCATTATATTTCTGGGCGCCTGCTGTAGAAGATGCCATTACCGGAAATTTAAGATCAATCCCCAGAAAAGAGCAGGAAGTATCCGGTTCAAAGTGGTCTCCCAATACCGACATATTCAATTGGATGTTTGCAAGGGCTTCTGTGTTCGCCCTGAAAGATCTGCCCTGTCCTGCACCGCCAAGTCCGATGGGTTTTCCATATGCTTCACGTTGACAAATTTTATCAAAGCTGCCATCACAAGATGGATACGCCGCACAGATTCCCTTGAGCTTTGTTCTTGCAAGGTCTCGCACCTGTTCAAGGGATTGGGGAATCTCTTGCTGGTTCATGATCATTCTTTTGTCTGCGCGACAAATTTCACATATTTCAGGCTTATTCTCATTGTTAATTATTTCATGACAAACAGAACAATACCACTGATTCATTGATTTTCTCCTTTTTTGATTTAGACTTTGTCAAGAATATCATTTCATTTCAAGTTTAGCAAAGTTGTATTCAAACAAAGATTGTTTTAATTTTTTCTAAAAAAGATTTAGCAAAAATCAGACCAGCCGTAATTTAAATGGGGTATATATTTTTTCTGCTGACAAAAAGTCATAAAAATCTGCCTGTAATATTTTACTTTGAACTTGCAAATATGGCATAAATTGTGCAAAGTTTATTATCTTAAGAAAATACTGCACCACTTGTGTTTTTAACCCTAGTGCCTTCAAAGGAGAAATAAATGGCCAAAGATAAAGCAATCTTGTACGCATTAAGTACCTGCAGCCATTGCAAATCAACCAAAAAGCTACTTTCCGAATGCAATGTTGAATATGAGTACATAGAAGTGGATGACCTGGAAGGAGAAGAAAGGAAAGCCATTCTGGCAGATATAAAAACGCTCAACCCCCGGTGTTCTTTTCCTACTGTTAAAATTAACGACATCGTTATTGTCGGATATAAAGAAAAACAAATCAAGGAGGCTTTAGGGATTAAAGATGAAAGTTGAACAACTATATCAAGCATTAAAAAAATCCCAGGAGGCGAAAGGCATTTATTTCAATAAAGACAAGGATCTCGTATTTGAGCTTCTTGAATCTCTTCTTTTAAACAAAGAAAGGTATGGATACATGGCATGCCCTTGCAGGCTTGCTTGTAATGACAGAGAAAAAGATAAGGATATTATCTGTCCTTGTGATTACAGGGAACCTGATCTGGAAGAATACGGGGCCTGCTTCTGCGGTCTCTATGTTTCCCAGGCGCTCCATAACAATGAAATCGAATCCAACTATGTCCCTGAAAGAAGGCCCCCTGAAAAAATATTCTAATTTTTAAGGAGATGCTCATGGATGACTGTACACTACCGGTTATGAATACAGGGCTGCGGGGTGTTGATGTAGCCAGTTCAAAGATTTGTGATGTCCGGGGGAAACAAGGAAAACTGATTTATCGAGGATTTCTGATTCAAGACCTGGCCAGAAATTCAAGTTTTGAGGAGGTCTGTTTTCTGTTGTTATACGAAAGACTTCCCAAAAAAGAAGAATTGGAAGGATTTAGTCAAAGCCTGAAACAAAAAAGAAGGGTTCCTGACAATATCTTTTCTTTTCTTAAAATGCTTCCAATAGATATGAATCCCATGGATGTCCTTCAAATGGCAACCCCCTTATTGATTCAAAACGATAAGACCGTTGGAGAGCCGGGAATCGAAACCACGCTCTACAGTGCTGAAAACCTTATTGCAGGGATGGCTACGATTACGGCTGCATGGGACCGGATCAGGAACCATAAAGAGATTGTATTGCCTGATAATAATTTAAATCACGCGGCAAATTTTCTTTATATGCTCTCAGGTGAAAAACCAGATGATGAAACCGCCCATTTTTTTGATACAAGTCTTGTTCTTCATGCGGAGCATTCATTTAATGCATCAACCTTTACGGCAAGGCAGGTGGCATCAACCCGTGCCCATATTTATGCCGCCATATCAGCGGCCATTGGATCTCTTTCAGGCGCCCTGCACGGCGGTGCCAACGTCAGGGTCATGAAAATGTTAAAGGAAATCGGTTCTGTTGATAAAATCGATGCATACATTAATAATATCTTAAGCTCAGGCGGCTTGATCATGGGGCTTGGTCATGCGGTTTATCAAACAGATGACCCCAGAGCTGTCATCCTTGCACCCATGAGCAAGCGGATGGGACAGATCGCCAATCAAAGCCTGTGGTATGAGCTCACAAGAGAACTTGAAAAAAAAGGAAAAGCTGCCTTTAAAGCAAAAAAACAACGAGAAATTTTTAGTAATGTGGATTTCTACAGCGCTTCTCTTTTCTATGCCATGGGCATAGCCACTGATCTTTTTTCTCCTGTTTTTGCCATTTCAAGAGTCAGTGGATGGTCTGCCCATGTGATTGAAGAACAATTTGCCATGGCTGCGCCGAAACCGTCCCTTTACAGGCCGGGCGCAACATATGTCGGCGACTATTGCGGCCCTGATGAATGTATGTTCACAGATATGGATGACCGCTAATAATAAAAAAAGGAAGGCAGCAATGAAAATCTGGCAGTGCAGTGTTTGCAAATATATTCACAGAGGGGAGACACCTCCTGAAAAATGCCCGGTTTGTGGTGTGGATGCGAGCCGGTTTGTGGAAATTGATGAGGCCTCCATACCTCAAAAAGCAGCAAAAAGAACAGCTCCTGATAAAAAGACTATTTCGGCAAAACCCCTATCTGGTGACCCTGAACGCCTAAAGCCGCCTGTTCCCCCCAAAATTGAGACAGGCTTTGAAAAAATCCAATCTTTGCTGATCAAACATCATGCCCATCCGGTTTCAGTACATACGCCTAACGGGATACTGCCGGCTGCAGTCATTTTCTGGCTGATGGCCTGGATTTTCAGTTTTGATCTTTTCTCCAAAGTGGCATTTATTAACCTGATCTTTGTCGTCATTGCCCTTCCTTTCGTGATTTTCACAGGAATCCTGGAATGGAAAAAAAAATATAACGGGGCCCTGACGACTATTTTTAAAATTAAAATTCTGGCCGCCACGCTGACTACGGTTTCATGTCTAATAAGTCTTTTTTGGTTTTGGATTGACCCTGAAATTTTGTCGACACCCAAAGCCTGGGTCTTTATCCTGATCAATATTATCATGCTGGCTGCTGCAGGGATTGCAGGGCATATCGGCGGGAAACTGGTGTTTAAGGATTAACCTTTTAGATTTTTTTTAAAGAAAGGGAGCTTGGGCCGCCTCACACATCAGATTTCTATTGCGATACCGACAGGGCAATGATCTGATCCCAAGATGTCATTATCGATAAAAGCCTTTTTAACCACGCCTTTATCGATAAGATCTTTTGTCACAAAAAAATAGTCGATTCGCCAGCCTGCATTATTCTTTCGAGCATTAAACCGATAAGACCACCATGAATATTTGACCTTGTCAGGATAAAAATGTCTGAAGGTATCCACATAACCCTGATCAACTATTCGATCTAATACATCTCTTTCAATGGGTAAAAACCCTGACCGTTTGGAATTAGGCCCTGGATTTTTCAAATCAATGTCATTGTGAGCGGTGTTGAAATCACCGGTAATAATAAGGCTTTTCCCCTGCGATTTCAAATTGTTTGCATAGTTAATAAACCAATCATAAAAGTCAAGTTTATACAAAAGCCTCTCCTCACTCATCTGACCGTTTGGAAAATAAATATTAAACAGTGTAAACTCATCATAATCCAGTTGAATCATCCGTCCTTCATTATCAAATTCAGGTCTGGAAAAAAAAGTGGTTACTTTTTTAGGTTTTATCTTGGAATAAGCTGCAACCCCGCTATATCCTTTTTTTGTGGTTGAATAAGACCAGAACGATTCATAGGAATTAAAACCGATCATCTCATCTGTCCGCTGATCCTCTTGAAGTTTTGTCTCCTGGAGCAGAAGGATATCAGGATCAAGGTCATGAACACTTTTTAAAAAATCCTTTTTCATCACTGCCCGCAAACCATTTACATTCCATGAAATTATTTTTAATTTTAATTTATCAGACATTCATCTTTTCCTGTGGTTTACTCTGTTTTTTGTCTCATGAGACAAGTGTGTCCCGATGCAATAGTATTCTTGCATCAGCAATAATACACCTGTCATTGGTACAGATTACTGGATTTAAATCTATGGATTCAGTATCATTTTCAAGATCCATGATTAAATAGGAAAAATTGACCATCAGAGATGTTAAAACCTCCATATTCACACCCTCCTTTCCCCGATATCCAGATATAATCTGTTTTGCCGTCAGTGATTCCACCATGGAAAAAACATCGCTTGGCTTTAACGGGGCCATACGGACAGCCGTATCATTATAAATTTCAACAGATGTGCCGCCAATCCCGAAAAGAATGACAGGTCCGAATTGAAAATCGTTTTTTGCCCCGATAATAATCTCAAGCCCATTCATCATGTGTTCAACAAGGATATTTTCGCACCCGTCAAGTTTTTGCAGCCGCGTCATTTCCATTTTTAGATGATCACTTGATAAAATTCCCGTTACAACGGCATTATGTTCAGTTTTGTGAAGAATCTTTCTTGAGACAGCTTTTACCACAACCGGGCCAGGGGATTTTTTTAAAAACTTGTCAGCTCTTTCAAAAGAATCGGTTAAAATAAACTCCGGGATATCAAACCCCTGTAATTTCATTAAGGTTTTTGCATCCGGTTCCAACACCCATCCCAGGGGTTTGCTGTTCTCTATAATTTTTTTGCTGTTTTTCTTTAACATGGTTTGCACCTCTTCAATGCTTTAGCCATCAGGACAGCGCCATCCACTGAGGAGGCTACCGGAATATTGTTCAGTTCAAACCCTTCTATTATGATTTTATATTTATCTTCTCTGGGCACATAGGCAATCATGGGTTTGCCTTCATTCCTTGCCACCTGGCTGAGTTTTGCACCGATATCTGCTGAAATCCCCGGCGAATAAGGCAGTAAAAGGGCCAGAATACAGTCAATATTTTTATCCCTTGACAAATATTTGACCGATGTAACGATATCACTGTCCACCGAGCTTCCGGTAAGATCCAGGGGATTGGCAAGAGAAACAATGTTACTGATTTCCGGTGACAATTTTTCCTTAATGATCTTAATTGTTTCCGGTTCTATTGCAGGGATGGATATTCCATGCAGATCACAGGCATCCACAGCGAGAACACCGTGTCCTCCGCTCAAAGTAACAATACCGATATTGCCGTTAATGCCCTTGGAATAACAGCTTAATGACTCACAAAAGGAAATCAGTTCGTATTCATTCTCAGCCTCAGCCACGCAATGTTGTTTCATGATTTCACAAAAGACTCTGTAGTCCCCTGCCAGAGACGCTGTGTGGCTGGAGACAGCTTCAACACCCTTTTTGCTTTTCCCAGCCTTTAAAATAACCACGGGTTTGGAACATTTCTCAGCCTTTTTAATAAACTTTCGCCCTTCCCCTTTTTCAAAACCTTCAACATAAAAAGCAATCACCTTTGTCTCTTTATCCTGCTCAAACCATTCCAGCATATGGTTTTCTCGGATACAGGCTTTGTTTCCTATGCTGACGGCAAGAGAAACACCAATTCCCTGACCTGCAAATTTAACCATCTGATCCACCAGAACACCCCCGCTCTGACTGACAAACCCGATATTGCCCTTGTCCGGCCTAATAATTCTTTCTCCAGGCAGAAAGAATGTATCCACACGATCCGGGGCAAACGTTCCAAGACAATTGGGACCAATAAAAGGGAAAGAGGCTTCTTTGGCAATATCAACCACCTGTTTTTGCAAACTTGAATTTCCTGCTTCAGAAAACCCACCGGAGATGATCACAGCCCCCCCAACCCCCTTTTTTATGCATTGTTCCATCACCTTTGGAACAAACTGGGCACGGACTGCTATGACCGCCATGTCGATATCTTCTTTGATATGCTCAACACTTTGATAAAGTGTTTCCCTGTTGAGATATCCCCCCTTGGGGTTCACAGGGAAGGTTTTTACCGGATACCGCAAATGATTTTTATTGTAAATCACATTGGCCGGATGGTTGTCCTGGGATGTGGACACACCAATAACCGCCATGGTCGATGGCCTGAAAAGACAATTTAAGTTCACTTTTCTTCCTTTCTGCCGGCATTTTATATTTCAAACATTAAAAAACTTATCAGGGTCTTACGTGTTTATATTGATGAGGGTGATGGCGTATCTTCCGAGTTGTTTTGTAGCAGAGACTATCTGCTCAAAATTTATTTTCACTTTCTGTAAAAATCAAGAAAAGAGTTGATACATTCATTATCAACCCTTTTCTAGTGGTATGAATTAATTGTCCTGGTCAGCCAGATAATCGTCATACATTGATTCTAAGCCAAGTTTGTGTTTGGATTCTTCCTGAACAAGAATCATAAACACTTTTTTAGCATCTTTGTTGTCTGTCTGGTCTGCAAGCATTGAGTAAAGCTTAACTGCTTTTTCTTCTCTTTTCATGGCAATTTTAAGAATCTCCGGCATTGGCATACCTTCTTTATATTCTGATTCCACCATGTAATCACTTATCTTAAGGTCTACAATTTTTTTAAACTCATAGGACTCAATCTTTTCTTTATTGCCTGAAATATCTGAAAGAAGTTCGACATGTTTCTCTTCTTCTTTTGCAAATCTTTCAAATATTTCTTTAAGTGATGCACGGGTTGCTTGTTTTGCTAAAGACGAATAAAATGCAACAGCTTCTTTTTCCCTGTCAATGGCAAAACTCAATATTTCATCAACCGATCCAAATTTCATGTTTACTCTCCTCTTGTTAGCGGTTTAAATTGTATTTATTGTTAAATAAATTATCAAATTGCAAACTTTGCAAATTGTATACCACATCCATGTAACTTTAAATACCATTTATACATACAAATCCGACCAATTATCAATCAAAAATTAATTTTTCAGAAAATGTCATTCAGCGCAGAATCAATATCTGGAAATAAAAAAGAATACCCTGAATCCATAAGATGCTTAGGAACTGCCCGTTGGCTTTGCAGGAGTGCCCCGCTTAACTCCCCCATTATTGTCTTGATCATAAAGGATGGTGCCGGCAAGAATGCAGGCCTTTTCAACGCTCGCCCCAAGCTTTTGGCAAATTGTTTCTGCCGGACAAGGGTGGGACCTGTAAAATTAAAGATTCCTTCAAGGTCTTCGTTTTCAATGATGTGTTCAACCGCTTTTTCAAGATCCTTAATATGTATCCATGGAAACCATTGTCTTCCGCTGCCTAAAGGACCTCCGGCAAACAATTTGAATGCCGGAACCATCAAAGATAATGCCCCTTCATTTCCAAGGACAACACCAAAGCGCATCACCGCAACTTTGATTCCCTTTTGCTTTGCCGCTAATCCTTCTTTTTCCCAATCTGTGCACACCTGTGCCAGAAAGTCCGTTCCTGGTTTTTCTTGTTCGGTTATCAATTCGTCTTTCCGGTCCCCATAAATTCCAACAGCAGAGGTTGTCAACAGTTTTTGTGGTTTCCCCTTGTCTATGGCCTCTACAATATGTCGGGTTGTAAGTATTCTGGAATCATAAATGGCTTGCTTGTATTTTTTTGTCCAATACTGGAAAATATTTCGACCCGTCAAATTAATAATAATATCCGATTCTCGGACATGGTTCTGCCATCTTCCTTTCCGTGTCGTGTCTGCTGAAATCCACTCAAATTCCAGAAACTCCTGTGAAAACGAATGGTTTTGGGATGTACCAATACCTGTTACATGGTATCCTTTAGATAAAAACAACAGGGAAAGTCTTTTCCCTATAAACCCTGAAGCGCCTGTGATCAGTATCTTTTTCATGACGTTTTTCCATTTTAAACGGTTAAAACACAAAATAAGCATCATTTTTTCTTTAACAATAAAAAATGAAATAGATCTGGACCTTTTATTGAATTTTCCCTTATAATATATCTTCAGATAAGAAAAAAATCAGACATAACAACCTCTTAAGGCAGGTAAACATGTCAGCTGATATGATGAAAAAACATACCCTGTATAAAAGTCTGTTTAAAGATTCAGGCTCCATCATGATGATCATAGATCCAGAGACCGGCATGATTTTTGATGCCAACCGCTCAGCCCAGGCATTTTATCAATATTCAAAAAAAGAGATGCTGGGTATGAATATTTCAAAAATCAACACTCTGTCTGAAAAAGAAATTAAAAAGGAAATGGAGGATGCAAAACTTTGTAACCGCAACTATTTCAATTTTCGCCATATATTAAAAAACGGTGAAATTAAAGATGTTGAGGTCTACACAGGTCCTATTGAATTTAAAAACAAAAACGTTTTGTATTCCATTATCCATGACATCAGCGAAAAAAAACTGGCCGAAAACGCTTTAAAAAAAAGTGAAAGCACTATTCGGGCAATGATTAATTCCACCAGCAGCCTGGTTTATCTGTTTGATACAAAAATGAATATCATTAACCTGAACAATCCTGGTGCACTTTTGTTTAATAAAAGTCCTCTGGAAATGATTGGTAAACATTTTAAACTCTTTTTTAATGAAAATGATTTCTCTAAACTTAAACTGCTGGTCAATGAAGTTGCACAAACGCATGAACCCATAAAATACCAGAAGGATCGAAACGGCAGGTACTATGATGTCAATCTATATCCGGTTTTTAATGATTCAAACCATGTCGATAGAATCTGTGTCTTTGCCAATGATATAACCGATTTAAAAAAGACTGAAAATGTGTTTGCCGCTATAGAAACAGCAGGTGGCATCTGCCATGAAATGAACCAGCCGCTGCAGGTCATCCTTGGCAATCTGGAGCTTTTAAAATTAGCTGTTAAAGCGGATGATCCAAATATTAAACTTATCAATACGATTGTATTACAAACACAAAAATTAGGTACGATTACAAAAAAACTGGCCAATATTACCCAATATGAGACAAAGGCGTATGTCAAAGGGACGATCTTTGATATAGACCGATCATCTGGGATCAAATGAAAAACCCTGAAATTTTTCCGATAAAAAATGATCTGGGACCCAGCTCAAGCTGCCCCTTTTGCAGCATGGACAATTTGAATCTTGTCATTAAAAACAAAACAGTTTTTGCGATCCGGGACAGTTCACCCGTAACCCTTGGCCACATGCTCATCATTCCCAAGCGCCACTGTCTTGAATATTTTGAAATGACCCGGCAGGAACGGTGTGACAGCCATGAATTAATCGAAGTGTTACAAAAAAGAATCCTTGAAAAAGATTCATCCGTCAAAGGGTTTAATATTGGTATAAATTGTGGTGAAATTGCAGGTCAGACAGTATTTCATACTCATATTCACCTTATTCCCAGAAGAGAAAATGACACGCCGAATCCCAGGGGAGGTGTCCGGGGAGTTATTCCTGATAAAATGAATTACTGAATTTAATTTGATTTGTGCAAAAACATAATGTACGATCACTGCCATTGTAATTGACCTGTACACATACTATCCTATGATATATGTATGGTTCAGGCAGTTTCTCAGGTTCTATGAATTTTCTGACAGCTAAGCAAAGGGACCTTGCTATGAACTATCAGTATATTATATGTTTTTTTAATAACACCATATGGTTATGGTAACATAATAAAATGAATCAAAGAACACGATCTTTAATAACTGTTGGCCTTATTTTCACTATTTTGACGCTGTTTTTTCTTTTTATCTTAATCAGACAGCAGAAAAACAACCTGTCGGATATGATTCATACTGAGCAGTATCACCTGCAAAAACAGATCAATCTCTTGCTTGAACTCACTGTCCAACGCCATACATCCGGCATTGAATATCTGGTTGCGGGCAACCTGCCGCTATTGCGCTCTTTTGCCGAAAAAAATCAGAACAAACTATCAAAAGAGGCAGAGGATCTTTTTGAATTATTCAACAAAGAAAATCTTTATTTTAAAACAATTTTCTTTGTTAATCCTGAAAATACAATTTTTCTTACGATTCATAATCCGGAACAGGCCGATGGGAATGTGACGCTTTTGAGCCCTATGACACAGGAAGGGAACAGGATCAGGAAAAGACTTTCAGAATTTGAAATGACAAAAACCGGGCTCCATTATCGCATGGTTCACCCGATCTTTGTAAACCAAGAATATATTGGCCTGATGGGGTTTGATATCGATGCCGGTTTTTTTCTTGATCAATTAAATCCTGCCAACCATGCCGACCTGAATAAATCCAAACAAAACCAAACCGACATTGCCCTTGTTTTTCCAAAAACTGAGCTTAAAATACCTGTTTCTCCTGATAAAGCCTATAAATTTTTTGGAAACTATTCCCTTTTTTCATATAGTACATCCCATTTCCAAGCTTTGCCGGGTCATCTTCATCTTGAGGAGCCTATACAACGCATAAAAATTAATAATGTTAACCATGCGATTCTGCATGGTGCTGATTTTAAAGATTTTAGCGGCAATATAATTGCCTGGAGCCTTTTACTGATAAATATCCAACCATCCCTTACTGTGATTTCAAAAATTGCCATTATAGCCATCATTATGTGTGCATTTGGCCTGTTTTTTTTTGCTTTGATGTTACTCCATAAAAATTTTGGTATACTATTAAAAAGGATAGTAACATTGAACCATTCACTTGAACAAGGCACCAAAGAGTTGGAACGTCGAGTTGAGGAGCGTACTGCAAAACTTCAACAGGAAATCATCGCGCGATCACAGGCCGACCAAGACCTGCAAAAAGAGAGGAAAACCCTTTCAACAATTCTTGAAAGCAACCCCCATGGTATTGCCTTTATTAATCATGTCGGCCAACACCTCTATATCAATTCTTCTTTCACCAAGATTACAGGGTATACGTTAAACGATATCCCAACCAAGAAAAAATGGTTTGAAAAGGTGTACCCGGATGAGGATTATAGAAAAATGGTTTCTGACACATGGGAAAAAGATCGTCTTCATCAAGGCATTGCAAAAACTCGTGAATTCAGGATCAGATGCAAAAATGGTCAATCAAAAGTCATTGAATTCCGAGCTAATTTTTTAAAAGACGAAACAATTTTTATGTTTACAGATATTACTCACCGCAGGAAAGCTGAGGAATCGCTGCAAGAGAGTGAAAAAACATTAAAAGCCATTTTTGAAGCAAACCCTGATCCTGTTGTTGTGTATGATATTAATGGACACCCGATATTTTTAAATTCTGCTTTCACAGATTTTTTTGGGTGGACATTGAATGAACTCAAGGGCAAGCGCATTCCTTTTGTTCCCAAAGATCAGGAATCAATTGCCCAAACAAAAATAAAAGGAATTTATGAAACCGGAAACCCTGCAAAGTTTGAAACAAAACGGCTGAATAAAAAAGGGGTGGCCATAGATATTCTTTTGAGTGCGGCGGTAATAAAAGATGATCCCCTGAAGTACAGCGGTATGGTTGTAAATTTAAGGGACATTACAAATCTAAAACAGGCGGAAAATGAAAAAATAAAAGCACAAAAAATTGCAGGAGAACAAAAAAAATTGACATTGGTTGGACAAATTGCCGGGAAAATGGCCCATGATTTTAATAATATTCTGGG
>JAHJLN010000258.1 GCA_018821715.1 Pseudomonadota bacterium
ATGAAACCCATCATTAAATCAAAATTGGCTGCAACAGTGCGAAAAGTGCTGGATGAGACAAAAAAGGATATAGGCAAGGTGAAAATTTAAGATGTCAAGAATTCTAATCATTGATGATGACCCCCACATATGCAGCATGCTTGTTGAAATATTTAAGAAAATGGGCCATGACGCAGACTATTCTCTATCCTTGAAACAAGGGCTTGACACATTGTTTTCAGGTGAGTGGGATATTGTATTTCTTGATGTTACCTTTCCTGATGGGAACGGACTTGACGCCATTGACCGCATCAAGGACCAGGCCTTTGCCCCGGAAATTATTATCATGACCGGTGACAGTGAGCCTAAAGGCGCGGAACTTGCCATGAAATCAGGGGTGTGGGATTATATACAAAAAGATGTATCACCTAAAGATTTTAAACTCTCTTTAATCCAGGCCTTGGAATATCGGCAACAGAAACAATTTAAAACCCGGGAAAAGAAGATTAAAAGAGAATTTATAATCGGAAAGAGCCGGCTGATAAAACTTTGCCTTGAAAATGTATCAAAAGCATCCAACAATGATGCCGCAATATTGATTACAGGAGAAACAGGAACCGGCAAAGAGCTGTTTGCCAAGGCCATTCATGAAAACAGTTTGCGATATCCAAATGATTTTATTGTTGTGGATTGTGCAGCATTGCCGGAGCACCTTGTTGAAAGCGTCCTTTTCGGTCATTCAAAAGGGGCTTTCACAGGTGCTGATTCAGATAAAGTGGGATTGATAAAACTGGCAGATGGCGGAACTCTTTTCCTTGATGAAGTAGGAGAGCTGCCCCTGGCGATTCAAAAGAAGTTTTTAAGAGTGCTTCAGGAAAAAAAGATCCGGCCCATAGGAAGCAGAAATGAAATTTCAAGCAATTTCAGGTTGATCACTGCCACACATCGGGATGTGTCAAAAATGGTAAAACAGGGACGGTTCAGGGAGGATTTTTATTTTAGAATCGCCTCCATAAAAATTGAAATCCCTGCTTTAAGAAATCGTAAAACAGACATCCCCTTATTAGTGACACACCATATGGATCGCAAAAAAAAATTGTTCAATGAAATACCCCATGAGCTGTCCCAGGAATTTTTAAATGATCTTTTTGAATATGAATGGCCTGGAAATGTAAGAGAACTGCTTAACACGATCGATTATGCATGCAGTGATGCTTTTGAAGAATCAATGCTGTTTTCAAAGCATCTTCCTGATCATATCCGCGTATTTAATATAAAGAGCAAGATTAAAAAACAAGACCCGGTTCAAGTAAAGCAGTTTTCTCCTCAAATGCCGACAACTGTTGATAGAACAGGGCTCAAAGAGTATATTGAAAAGATGAAACAGGCCTATGTATTGGATTTAATGGCCCATACACAAGGGGAGATAAAGGCTGCCTGTCGTTTGTCCGGTCTTTCAAGAGGACATCTTTATGCCCTTTTAAAAAAATATGACATGATCGGCTCTAAGTGATGTCATATTTTTCTGACAGTCATATTTTTCAGACACAACCGTTAACCCCGCTTTATTAAAGGGAAGACATGATAAATTTGTATGAGAAATCATGATTTCGTTGTCATGTCTGTCATATTTTTCCGACAAAACAAACAAACCCATCTTTTCCTAACTATCTGAAATATCATTGGTTTATTTATTTTCCCATTGGCACACAACTTGTAGTGGTTTATGCTGCAAGATCTTCTAAATCAATCATTGTTTTAACGGATATGATCCAAGGAAAACATTGAAACTTATACTTTTCGTTCATAGGGATGCCTGTAAAAAAGGTGATGTTCTTAAAACAGTTATTAATCATAATTTTACCGGCAGCAAACACCAGACAATTAATGCGTTTAATGCACTTAGAACTAGATTGAAAAAATGTTCCGGGTTTGCTGAAAAAGAAATATTTATATTGCTTGCCGATTCCATGATTCGTTTGACCCAATTGATGTCCCTGATAGAATTATTGGAAGGCAGGCACATTATCTTAATCCTTCCCGACGGATCAAAAGCAACGCTTTCCAAGGCATCTCAGTTTTTCCCAAGATTCTTTACCCCTGTCAGCGAGACCTATCATGACCTTTGCGACGTATTAAATAAAATGATCAATCAGGAGAGAATAAAACCGGAAGAATATTAAGGAGGCAGTTTTATCATGGAGCAATCGGCACAGACAATGGACCAGGCAATTAAGACAGCCCGGATCAAAACCGGGAAGTACCTGACGTTCACTCTTGATGATGAAGAGTATGGCATCGGTATCCTCAAAGTTAAGGAGATTATTGGTATGATGCCTATCACCTCTGTTCCCCGGACCCCGGAGTTTGTAAAAGGCGTTATCAATCTGCGCGGAAAGGTTATTCCGGTTATGGACTTGAGGATAAAATTTGACATGACAGCAATTCCTTATACCGAGCGGACCTGTATCATTGTTGTGGAAATAGATTCTGAAGAGGGGACCGTTCTCATCGGCATTGTTGTTGATTCTGTTTCCGAGGTGTTGAATATCCAGGAAAACGAGATTGAGGAAACCCCTGCCTTCGGCACTCGGCTGAACACAGAGTATATCCTTGGCATGGCCAAAACAGGGGGGGGTGTGAAAATCTTACTTTATATTGAAAAAGTATTAAGTGCACAAGAAATTATAAGTCTTGAAAAAGCAGCAGACTAATCAAATCTAATTTTTAAGGAGGAATGATGCGTTGGCAAGATATGACTATAGGTAAAAAAATTGGTACTGGATTTGGAATCGTTCTTCTTCTTCTGATTATATTGGGGGGTGTCAGTTTTACAGGCGTTGGCGGAATTGTAAAAAATGCATCGGAAGTTATAGAAGGAACGGCTCTTGATGGTGAACTTGCCCAGAAAGAAGTGGATCACCTTAACTGGATCGTGCAGGTAAATAAACTGATTACAGATGATACGATCCATCAGTTGAATGTTCAAACCGACCATACCCAATGCGGTCTTGGAAAATGGCTTTATGGAGAGGACCGGAAAAAAGCGGAATTACTGGTTCCAACACTTGTTCCGCTGTTAAAGGACATTGAAGCACCCCACAAGCTTCTCCATGAATCCGCCATCCTGGTTGCAGGTGCCTATAAACAAGCCGATCCCGGCCTGCCTTCTTTTTTAGCGCTAATGGAGATTGCACATCTTCAATGGGCTGACGGCATACAGGAGGCGCTGCTGGACAATTCAAAAGAGATGATAGTTCAGACCGATCCTACTCAATGCAGTTTCGGAAAATGGATTTACAGTGAGGAAGCTGAAAATGCAGTGCGCTCAGATGCTGTCCTGGCAGCATTGCTTAAAGAAATAAAAGACCCGCATAAAAAACTTCATGAATCTGCAAAAAATATCATTTCAGAGTACAGGCAGGTCCATCCCGATCTTCTTGATACACTTCGCCAACGGCTTGATGATCACAGAAAATGGACGGCCAGTATTGCGCGATCTTTGATAGAAGGATCACAAATCAGTGTTCAGACAGACCCGGAAAAATGCAAATTAGGCAAATGGCTTGACTCAGGTGAAGTATTAACACTTATGAACAATGATTCAACTCTGAATAAGATTTTAAAAGATGTAAGAGAACCCCATAATTTACTCCATGCAAGTGCGGTTTCGATTTATGATGCCGTAAAAAGCGGTAAAACGGTTCTGGCAGGAGTGATATTTAAAAATGAAACTCAAAAATATCTTGAAGCAACGGTCAAGACATTCCAACAGGCCATTCTATATGAAAACAACCTTGTGGCCGGTCAAAAAAAGGCCATATCGATTTTCAAGGAAGCAACTGTCCTTGAAATGAACAAGACCAAGGAACTGCTTGAAAAATTGATGACCAGGTCGACTGAACTTCTTCAAGGCAAAATAAAAGCCGTTGATATTTATACCCACCAGACAGAACCAAATGTGGAAAAAACGCAAGCGCTTTTAAGCGAGTTAAGAAAAGAGGCGGCCAAGCATATATTAACGGATAAAGCCATGCTTTCAGCAGCCCGGAACACAAAAAGAAATGTTGCTGTTGCTGCTGCTGTTGCCATTGTTGCCGGATTATTTCTCGCGTTTGTCATTGCCAGGGGAATTGTCACGGTGCTGCAGAATATCACTGTTGGAATGGGAGAAGGCGCAGGCCAGGTGGCTTCAGCAGCCGGGCAGGTGGCCTCATCAAGTCAGTCCATGGCTGAAGGCGCTTCTGAGCAGGCTGCTGCCATAGAAGAAACCTCTTCCTCCATGGAAGAGATGTCCTCAATGACCAAGAAAAATTCTGAGAACGCAAGCCATGCAGACGGGCTGATGAGAGATGCCAATCAGGTAGTGGGCACTGCCAATACATCAATGGAGCAGTTAACCAAATCAATGGTAGATATCTCTAAAGCCAGTGAAGAAACCTCAAAAATAATCAAAACCATTGATGAGATAGCCTTCCAGACAAATCTGCTGGCCCTGAATGCTGCTGTGGAGGCAGCCAGGGCAGGAGAGGCAGGCGCAGGCTTTGCAGTGGTGGCGGACGAGGTCAGGAATCTTGCCATGAGGGCTGCCCAGGCGGCTAAAGATACGTCCCAGCTGATTGAAGGCACCGTAAAAAAAGTCAATGCCGGTTCTGACATTGTTCTTAGCACCAACGAAATCTTTGTTAAAGTAGCTGAAAGTGTGACCAAGGTAAGTCAGCTTATATCAGAAATATCAGAGGCTTCAAGAGAGCAGTCAGAAGGCATTGAACAGGTGAATAATGCTGTCACGGAAATGGATAAAGTGGTTCAGCAGAACGCTGCCAGTGCCGAAGAGTCTGCTTCTGCAGCAGAAGAGATGAATGCACAGGCTGAACAGCTAAAGGATTATGTGGGGGATCTGATGATGATGGTTACCGGCAAAAAAGATAACATCACCCGTAAAAATTCCCGCAGGCCGGCAAAATCAGTTTCTCATCAGTTGACATCATTGGGTTCAAAAAAGAAAAAACTGCTGGGCCACGGTACAAAAGAGATCCGGCCGGATCAGGTCATTCCGTTTGATGAGGATGATGATTTTGAAAATTTTTAATTATACCCATTTGATTGCGCTGCACAGGAGTTGTATATCCATGCCCTGTGCCCTAAAAAATATAGTATTTCCCAGCTGTGCTTTTTTAAACATGTTTGAAAAATTAAAACTAAGGGCAGGATAATGACATATGAAATCATTGAAAACTTAATTGAAAAACTTTCCTGTGATTTTGTTCTGGCAGATCCTGAAGATCCGGAAACGTTATCCGGTTTGCTGCCGATTCTAAAACAGATCCATGGAAAATGTGTTGAACTGTCATTTGATGACAAGGCCAACCACGCTATGTCGGCGCAAAAAATCATTCATGCGGTTTTTAAAAATAACGGCGGCAATGTGGATGAAAAAATGGCTGACTTGGGCAAATTGATATCTGAACTCTTATCGGCGGACAGCAGTTTTAAAAATACAAATCAGGCCACAGAACCCATAATACCAAAGCCATCAGACTTGATGTCCGAAAAACCTGATCCAGACCCGATTCAAGAGAGCCTTGACATGTTTTCTGATCTGATTGCCGGATTTTGCCCTGGAGAGATCCCGGATCTAGGGGCAATGCTAAACATTCTGGATAAAATTATTGAGGCGTCAAAGGAAAAAGATCTCGTCCTGTTCAGGGAGGCCTGTATTGCCTGCAAAAGATATGTTGAAAACATGACACTGGAAAATATCCATAAGACAACCCCCATTGAAGAAGGCTTGGTCCTGCTGAAATCCCTTTTGGGTCATGCAAGAAAGGGAATCGCCTTTTCTTTTGATTATTCTGATGTCCTGGAATTATTGAATATCAGGTTTGAAGAGCAGGAACAGCCCAAAGAGATGAAATCAATGGATAAAGAGCCCGAATCACCATCACAGGAAAAAATATCAAGAGAGGATATTGAAATCCTAATGGATTTTGTTTCTGAAGCCCGGGAAAATCTTGATACCATTGAAGTTAACTTGATCGATCTTGAGCAGGACCCTTCCAATATGGATATTATCAACGCTATCTTCCGCCCGTTTCATACCATTAAAGGGGTCTCCGGCTTTTTATCCTTGACAAAAATCAATCAACTTGCCCATGCTACTGAAAACCTTTTAGACAGTGCCCGCAGCGGAGATTTTTTAATCAATGATACGGCAACCGATGCCATCCTTGAATCCGTGGATACCTTGAAAAAACTTCTTTCTCTTGTCAAACAGGATACGGATAACGGATTCAGACAGCCGGATGATGATATCGATGTTGAATGGATAAGAGATAAACTTAAAAAATTGCAGGTATCTTTGACAAACAATGACAGGGAACCCTTGGGTGAGATCCTTGTTAAAAAGGGGAATATCACTGCTGAAAGCCTTGACCAGGCTCTTGAGACCCAAAAAGCACATCCCCAAAAAAAAATCGGGGAAATTCTGGTTGAAGAAAAAAAAGCGGCTCCCCAACAGGTGGCTGCTGCTCTCATGGATCAGAATGGGTTAAAAAAACAGGTCGCAGCACTGGTAAAGGTAAGCACTCAAAAACTGGACGATCTGGTTGATTATGCCGGAGAACTTGTCATTGCGCAATCCATGCTCAGGCAAAGGACTTCAAAAGATCCTTTACTGAGTCAGAGCGTTTCCCAGCTGGGCCAGATCGTGACCAATATGCAGAACATTGCCATGTCCATGCGAATGATTCCCATAAAAACCACTTTCATGAAAATGATACGGCTTGTCAGGGATCTGGCCCGTAAATCCGGGAAAGAGGTTGCGTTAAATATGGTCGGCGAAGACACTGAAATCGACAGAAACGTGGTTGATGCGCTTTATGAACCCATGGTGCATATGATTAGAAATTCTGTTGATCACGGTATTGAACCCATATCAGATCGCCGGGAACAAGGGAAACCTTCCCAGGGAAGCATTTATCTTCGAGCTTATCATAAAGGCGGGCATATCATTATTGAAATCGAAGATGACGGCAAAGGGCTTGACAAGGACAGAATCCTTGAAAAAGCTAAAAGTACGGGGCTTATTACCGGTAATGAACAGATGACCGATGCCCAGATTTATGATCTTGTTCTACAGCCCGGATTTTCAACAGCAAAAGAGATTACTGATGTATCGGGAAGAGGCGTTGGCATGGATGTTGTTAAAGACGGCATCACAAAATTCAGGGGTCACTTGAACATTGAGTCCCAAAAAAACAGGGGAACCAAATTTACCATCAGTCTTCCGCTGACCCTGGCTATTATTGACGGGATGCTGGTTGGCATTGGCCATGAAAAGTATGTCATTCCGACCATGGCCATACAAAAGGCGTTTAAACCTGAGAAAAAAGACTGTTTTACCGTTGAGGGCAAATGTGAAATGGTCAAGGACAGGGGCAATTTAATTCCCGTCATCCGGTTGGATGAAATTTACACCGGCCGTACCCAGAGAAAATCAATCTGGGACAGCCTTGTTGTGGTGATTGAGTCAAAGGATGAAAAAAGGGCGCTGCTCATTGATGAACTCTTAGGCAAAGACGAATATGTTATCAAGAGCCTTGGCAGCAGTCTTGAAACTGTAGAAGGACTGGCCGGCGGGGCCATTCTTTCCGACGGGCGGGTGGGGCTTATTCTTGATGTTCATGGAATTTTCAACCTGGTATCGCGGGAAAAATAATGAAACTTCAATTGGGAAAGGGGAGCCCCTGGTGAAACAGATTGTGGGGGTTGCAGACATGAAGGTCAGCAATCGCCCGGAGGAATCGATCATCACTTATTCTCTTGGTTCCTGCATCGGACTTGTCATATACGATCCGGTTGTCAAGGTAGGCGGGATATTGCACTATATGCTGCCCGAGTCTTCCATAGACAAGGAAAAGGCGATTGCCAGGCCCTATATGTTTGCAGACAGAGGGATACCCCTATTGTTTAAAACAGCGTATCAATTGGGTGCTGCCAAACAACGCATAAAGATATATGTTGCAGGAGGAGCCGAAATCCTTGACCAGAAAGGTTTTTTTAATATCGGCAAAAGAAATTATATGGCGCTCAAAAAAATTTTTTTTAAAAACAATGTCATCATCAATAAACAGGATGTTGGGGGAAATACAAACCGAACCGTACGACTTGAAATCAGTACAGGCGATATTTATGTCAAAACCTCCGGATCAAAGGAGATAAGGATATGACAGCACTCCAGGTTCTTTTAAAAGA
>JAHJLN010000259.1 GCA_018821715.1 Pseudomonadota bacterium
TCATTGCAACAAATAACTATCTTCAAAACAAGTTACTTGAAAACTTCAAATAAATCCATACCTTGTTTAAAACAATTCCCGCAAGAATTGTTTTTTAATGGAGGATGATGACCGGTTTATTTTCATTTATTTTTGTTGCAAGCGTTATTTTGGGATTCATTTATGGATGGATAAACCATCTGTCAGGCCTGCAGCTTTTCATCCCGATAATTATCGGCGGATTCTTCGGCAGCTGCCTTATTGCAATATTGTTCACTTATCTGTATTTTACCCATGAAGAAACAAACAAAGAAAAAATTGAACGGCTAAAGAATGAGATTGCCCAACTTAAAAAAGAGAAATAATAAAAAATGACAATTCAATGGTTTCCAGGCCACATGCTTGAAACGGAAAACCTTCTTAAAAAGGCCATCTCTAAAGTCGATGCTGTTTTGGAAATTTTAGATGCAAGATTGCCGCAGGCAAGTGCCAATCCGTTTGTGAATAAAATTTGTAAAGACAAATTCAGGTTAAAAGTTTTAAATAAAAACGATCTTGCAGACCCTGAACAAACAAAATTATGGCTTGAATATTTTGAAACACAAAAAAATACGCCGGCTATCTCAATTAATGGGACTCAAAAATCCCAGGCCATTGAGATATTAAATTATTGTGTGAATAAAATTGATAGAAATCGTGCCAGAAAACTGAAAGTAATGGTTTTAGGCATCCCAAATACCGGCAAATCCACTATTTTGAATTCACTTGCAGGAAAAAAAATTGCAAAAACCGGAGATGTGCCGGCAATTACCAGGCACCAGCAACGAACCAGCTTAAAAAATAATATTGATGTCTATGATACTCCCGGAATATTATGGCCGGTAATAGAACCCCAAAAAAGAGCTTATATTCTGGCAGCCAGCGGTGCGATATCAGATACTGCCATTGATTACAGTGACGTTGCATTTTTTGCTGCCAATCTTTTAATCAAGAGGTATCCGGAATTATTGATGCTGCGGTATCCTTTTTTCAAAACCTTGCCAACCGATGAACTGACGTTGATAGAAAAAATCGGTTCTGCAAGAGGGTGTTTGAAAAAAGGAGGCCGCGTGGATTTGCAAAAAGCGTCTGAAGCCTTGATTCGCGAACTCAGAGCCGGTAAGATAGGAAAAATAAGTTTTGAAACCCCAAAGGATATTGAACATGACAATGAAAACTAACCCCATTAAAATTTCAGTTCTCTTAAGATTTTTTTTATCCACATTCATCCTTTTATCATATGCATCACCCATCTGGGCCAAAATCGGAAAGCCGATCGAACCGACAAAAGAACAGTCTTCTCAATGTGTCAAAATCATCCGCACACTTGAGCGATATCATTATCTTGAAAAAAATCTTGACGACAGACTGTCCTCCATCATTTTTGATCGATATTTAAAACGACTTGATCCTGGGAAATTATTATTCACTTTAGAAGATATTCAGCAATTAAAGCAATATGAATTCCTTTTGGATGACGACCTCAAAAGGGGAAACCTGAAGACTGCTTTCAAAATATTTAATTTATACATGCAGCGATCCGAAGAAAGGCTGGAATACATCTCTTTGATCATAAAAACATGGGAAAAAGAGCTTGATTTCAACACAAACGAATCCATGATCATCGACAATGATTTGCGGCAATGGGAACCTGACTCAAAAGCGCTTTATTCTCTTTGGAAAAAAGAGTTGAAAAATCATATTATTTCAATGCGCCTGGACGATGAGGATACTGCTTCAATAAGTGATACCCTTGAAAAAATATATTCATCCAGGCTTAACCGATTATTGCAAACCAATTCAAATGATATTTTTCAGATTTTTATGAATAGCGTTACAGCAAGCTTTGATCCCCACACACAATTTTTCCCTCCCAGAGTTTCTGAAGATTTTGATATCCATATGAGTTTATCCCTTGAAGGGATAGGCGCGGTACTTCAAAATGAGTATGAATATACAAAAGTTGTCCGGTTAATTCCCAAAGGGCCTGCTGAAAAATCTAATTTGCTCATGCCCGGAGATAAAATCATTGGTGTGGGACAAGGAGAGACAGGAGAAATAAAAGATACGATAGGACAGCGCATTGATCATGTTGTAAAACTGATCAGAGGCCCGAAAAACACGGTTGTAAGGCTGAAAATTATTCCTGCCAAAAACAATTCAACCCAAACAATTCAAATAATAAGAGACCGAGTAAAATTAGAAGAACAGTCTGCAAAAAAAGAAGTGGTGACCATTGATCATAACAACAAGAACCTGAAAATCGGTATTATTGAAATTCCCAATTTTTACATTGATTTTGGTGCCTATCACAGGGGGGAGAAGGATTACAAAAGTACAACAAAAGATGTTAAAAAATTACTTTTTGAACTTAAAAAAGAAAACATCGATGGATTGATTGTTGATTTGAGAGATAATGGCGGAGGGTCTTTAAAAGAGGCCAATGAACTCACCGGACTTTTTTTAAAATCAGGCCCTACCGTACAGATTAAAACAAAATACAAAATCACGCGACTATATGATGACGATCCAACTATTGAATATTCAGGCCCGCTTATTGTTTTAATTAACCGTATGAGCGCATCTGCTTCTGAAATTTTTGCCGGCGCGATTAAAGACTATCACAGAGGTGTGGTTGTCGGCACAAGAAGCTTTGGCAAAGGAACTGTTCAGGAGTTGCAGCCCCTTGGAGAAGGGAAATTAAAGCTTACCAGTGCAAAATTTTATCGAGTATCGGGTGAAAGCACTCAAAACCTTGGTATTGTACCGGATTTACAATACCCTCAACTCTATAAAATTGAAGATACAGGAGAAAGTTCTTTAGAGGACGCCCTGCCCTGGGATTCCATACTCAAAACAGCCTATAACGCTTATCGACCGCTTCATTCAATTTATGAAAAACTCTATACAACTTATCAGGAAAGGTCTCTTAAAGATCCAGGGTTAAACTATCTTAAAAAAAGAATTGAATTGATGTCCTCAATAAATTCCCAGACGTCCATCTCATTAAACCTTGATGATAGAAAAGCAAGAAAAAAACAGCATGAGCAATCAGAACTTGATATTGAAAATGATTATTTAAAATCCATGGGAAACGAACCCATAAAAAAAATAGATCCGGAAGACACAAGAATAGGGGACTTCAAAAAAATTCTAACGGATCAGACTTATCTTGTAATGGCAGATTTTATTGATCTTTCCGCAGCGTTTGGTTTTTCTTGGTAAAGGATTAAATCTTGATAATTTTCAAATGATTTACTACACTTGTTCAAGATAACATTAACCCGTTCAGTTAAAGGAGAAAATCATGGCAAAAGCCAGTGCCAGGCATATACTTGTTGATAGTGAAGACTTGTGCAATACACTTATTGATAAGATAAAAAATGGTGAGGATTTCGAACAATTGGCCAAAGAACATTCAAAATGTCCTAGCGGAAGAAATGGTGGAGATCTGGGAGAATTTGGCCCCGGTCAGATGGTCCCTGAGTTTGATACGGTTGTTTTTAATGAAGAAGTCGGTATCCCTCATGGACCGGTTAAAACGGATTTTGGATTTCATATTGTTGAAATCACAAACCGCAGCTGATCGTCTATGACAATAGCCTTATACGGTACAGGTTTTTTTGGATCCTGTACCGTTGAGTCATTGCAATGAAACTTTCTTTAAACTTTGGAATCAAACAGCTTGTTTTCTATGGCGTTATTTTAATTGCTGTTTTCATATTATCATCGCCTTTTATCATCAACAGGGTTATCAATACATCTTATATAAAAGACAGAATCTCTTCTTTTATATATAAAAAAACCGGCGCCAATATTGATTCTTCTAAATACTCTCTTACCATCTTTCCCCATGCAAGCCTCAGGATTGATAATTTTAATTTTATGGCAGGTGACAGGCTAATCGCATCCATTGATGTTTTAAAGTTTAATATTGATATTAAACCGCTTTTAAGGGGTAAAATAAATATTAATCAAATAACAATTGATCATCCTCAAATAAATGCCAGCACCCTAAAGGAAAAGCCAGCCACGCTACCCGTTGATTTTTCACTTTCAAACTATATCCAGGAATTAAAAAAAGTATTTGAATTCTTGCCTGAACATCAGGAGTCTGTGGAGATTACCATCAAGAATGCAACCTCCCAATACTTCAGACGTATGGATGGTTCACTGTCTTTATCAAAAGAGAAACAAGAAATTGTTTTAAACACCCTAATTAAAGGAATAAAACTTAAGCCGTCTGAGATATCCGGCACTGCTGTTGATACTTATCTTGATTTGAATTCCATTGAATTGGATCAAATAAAAAGCATTGTAAAAATCAGTTCAAAGGGCGAAATTCAAGGACAATGTAATTTTATTGCACCAAAGCTTACATCCAAAAACAATCACACCCTTCTGGATTCAGATATCATTGATGCCGACTTTAAATTGTCAGATAATTTTTACCAGGTTGACATAGCTCCGTTTGAACTGAACTATCCTAAGGGTAAGGTTGCAATTCATTTTGAAACCCATCAAACCCAAAAACAATCAAACATACAATTTATCGGAACCCAAATTCATATCGATCAGGCAAAACAAATGTCCTTAAGGTTATTCAAGGATAATGAGATCACAAAAACCCTTTTTAACATTCTTCATAAAGGCATTGTCCCCAACATTAGTGTCTCTTTTCAAAGCAAGGATCTTAAAAATCTTTTCAATCCGCATCATTTAACACTTACGGGAAATATTGAAGACGGTTCGGTAAGAATTCCCAAGACCGATCTGATTGCAGACCATGTGAACGGAAAAGCCAATATTCATAATGGCATTCTTGAAATAACTGCGAACAAGGGATTGATCCAAACCTCCAAAATTGAAAAGGGGGATCTCACCATCGACCTTTTAAATTATGAAGACATCCCGTTTCACGGTGTATTTTTGCTTGATGTTGACCTTTCAATGATTCCAAAAACCCTGATATCTCTTTTGCCGGATACGCTTTTGAGCAAAGAATTATCTTTTGTTCATGATGTTATTGGACATTCAAAAGCCAGATTAAATCTTTTATTGGAAACAGGATCCGATGATCTTAAGGTAAACGTGAGTACGGATGATTTTGGGGTTACCGGTATTTATGATCGGATTCCCGGTAATATTTCCCTTGAAAATGTAAACTTTAAATATGATCCTGATACCGTAATTCTCAATCATCTCAGCGGGGGAATCAATGGCAGTTCTGTTCAGGATCTGAACGCAAAGATAGATTTAAAAAATAAGACCTGGATCAACATCCAATCCGGTTCTGGTATGATTTCCCTGGATTCAATGATTCCCTGGTTGTTGTCCTATAAAAAAACCAAACAAATTATTTCACCTGTTAAAGATGGAAGCGGTAAGGTTTATTTTACCTCAATTGATCTATCAGGCCCCATAACAAAGCCGGAACAATGGACATACGATGTAATCGGTACCGGGCTTGGGATCAATGCAAGGACTCTGCTGAATCAAAAACAAATAGAAAACATGTCCTGTCAATATCATATATCCAATGATCTTATTGACTTGAAAAAAATCCATGTAAAAATAAAGTCTCTTACTTTTTTGGAACAATTAATTGAAAAAAAACATCTTGATAGTATTTTAGTTCCGTTTGATGTGGAAAACGGCAATTTACACATCAGCCCAAACCATTCTTTTTTTCAAACCAACCTTAAATTCAAAAGCGGGCCGGAGCTGTATATTGACCTCAAAGGGAAAACACTTTCATTATCTTCCTTGCAAACAATAAAATTTTTTGATCCAGATTCTTCAAACGGCACTATGTCTTTTAATCACAATACCAAAAAACCCCTGTTTGATTTTAACGGCCGTTTAAACACCGTCACATTAAAGAAAATCGTTATGCCCGGCAGTTTCTGGGCAAATAAGATGGATGACGTTACAGAAGGGCAGCCCATATCAATCCATACGGACAAGGATCTGGTCTTAAATATCATCATAAAAAAATTAAATCTAAATTCAATTCTTACTCAGTCCGAAACATTTTCATTGGGCAAGCGCTTCTTGTTGCCCAATGGTATAATCAATTTCAAAGCAGACGAATTAAAAATCAAAAAACTGACCATTACAAATATTGACAGCAAGGTATCGTTAAAAAAAGATCACTCATATATCAAATTAAATAAAGCATTTTTATGTGATTTACAGACCAGTGCCTATATCAATTTAAAAAAGGATATCGTTTATGCAAATGTTCCTTTTGAGGCCAAAAACAAAAATAATATTCAGGATTTATTGACCTGCCTTTTTCAAAAAAATGAATTTATGGATGGCCGCTATTCATTAAAAGGCAGTATCTTATCTGCCGGCCCTAAAAAAGATTTTCTAAATAAATTATCAGGTTCATTAATATTTAATGCCCAGCAAGGGCGCATTTATAAATTAACGCTTCTTTCAAGAATTTTGTCAGTTTTAAATGTTTCAAAAGTTTTTAAAGGAAATATTCCGGATGTCACACAAAAAGGCTTTACCTATCAAAATATTACCATCGAAGCAGATATCAAGGACAGTATGATTTACCTTACCAAGGCTATAATTGATGGGACAGATATGACGCTGATATTCAGTGGTTGGATTGACCCGATAAATGATAAACTGGATCTGACGTGTCTTGTTGCGCCTTTTAAAACGGTTGATCTTATTATTGAAAAAATTCCTATTATTAACACACTGCTTGACGGACGACTGATATCTGTTCCCACTAAAGCCACCGGAAAGCTGTCCGATCCGACGGTTACGCCTTTGCATCCTTCTGCTGTTGGTGAAGGTCTAATAGATATGATGTCCACTATTTTAAAAACCCCTGTTAAATTATGGGATAAGTTATCTGGTGAATAAATAATAAAAAATGAATCTTTTTCCCGACAGTACTAAAAAATTTGAATCGCTTTTGAATATAGCCATAAAATATCTGGCCTATCAACCAAGAACAGTTTATGAAATGAAGAAATACTTGGAAAAAAGAGAATTTAGTGAAAATATTGCCATAAAAATCATTGAAATATTAGTGGACCAAAAATATTTAAATGATAAAGATTTCACAAGGTTATTTTTAGAAAGTCGGGTGAAAAACAAACCAAAATCAAAATTTGCCCTTGGATATGAGCTGAAAAAAAAAGGGATCAGCCCGTCACTCATTGAGGCTGTTTTAACTCCCTATGATGATCAGGCTCTGGCATTAAAAGCCGCAAGACCTAAAATAAAACTATGGCAAAATCTTGACGATGAAACGTTTAAAAAAAAGATGCTGAATTTTTTGAGGTACAGAGGGTTCAGCTTTGATATCTGCATATCAACGCTGAATCAATTCATCAAATCAAACAGTGCAATGAAAGAGGATAAAAATGAAAATTAAATTTTTCGCTGTTGGCGGAACCATTGATAAAGTATATTTCGATGCCTTAAGCAAATATGAAATCGGAGAATCCAACATTAATGATATTTTAAAA
>JAHJLN010000003.1 GCA_018821715.1 Pseudomonadota bacterium
CCCCCATATAACTGCGGTCAAAAATCTTTCCGAAAAAAACATTCATCCCGGGTCCCGGTACATGGTCGGCTTTATACCCCAGTTTGAATTTCTGGGCCCGGATAACGACTTCCGCCTTGTCACCTGTATTAAAGGTTTCTGACGGAACCGCAAGACAGGTAGTGTCATCTTCCAGGGTGACACTCAGATAATCGCCGTCTTTTTCCTTCACCCGGCAATTGATAAAATTGGAATGCCCGAGAAAATCCGCCACAAAATGATTGATCGAATTGTTGTAAACCTCTTCAGGGGTTCCTTCCTGCTGAACAAATCCGTCTTTCATGACCACAACCTTATCCGACATGGACAAAGCCTCTCTTTGATCATGGGTGACAAAAATGGTGGTTACCCCCAATGCTTTCTGAAGATTGTCGATTTCTCTTCTCATGTCTTCCCTTAAATTTTCATCCAGGGCAGACAAGGGTTCGTCCATCAACAACACATCCGGTTCAATCACAATGGCTCTTGCAAGGGCAATACGCTGCTGCTGTCCGCCGGACAACATGGACGGCATCCGGTTCCCGACACCGGGGAGCCGGACGGTTTCCAGGGCTTTTTCAACCTTTCCGGTGATGACAGCCTTTGAAACATTCCTGTATTTAAGACCGAATGCCACATTCTCAAAAATGGTTTTATGGGGAAAAAGGGCATAGTTTTGAAATATGATCCCAAGATTTCGTTTATGGATCGGTGTATCATTTATCCGTTTTCCATTGACATAAATATCCCCGCTGGTCGGTTCTTCCAGGCCTGCAAGCATTCGCAGCAGGGTGGTTTTTCCGCATCCCGACGGTCCCAGAAGGGTTACCAGGGACCCTTCCGGAATTTCAAGATCCATCTTTTTAACAGCAGTCACTTTTCCATACTGTTTTTCAATCCCCTTGAAAGTTACAAAGCCTGGATTTTTTTCCGGTTTCAAAGCCATCCTCTCCCCATTTATCCTGAAAAAACAGTCTTCAGAAAAAGGGTTTTAACCGATTCTGAAGACGATTGTGTTTGAGCTACTTGCCGGCCATAATCCGGTCCCATTTTTCCGCCCAGTCCAGTTGATGACCATTCCAGTAAACAGGATCTGCAAACAGATATCCATTCAATTTTCCGGTTGGATCAAATGCAGGAAGCTGTTTCACTTCATCGGGCATGGGCACCTTTGTCGGATCAAGGCTTGACGGATAACTCTGGCCTTTTGCAACGGCAATGGCAGCATCGGGCTCCAGCATGAAATTCAGCAATTTCTGCGCCACATCAAGATCAGTGCCTTTGAGCACATACATATATTCCATCCAGGAATAGGTGCCGTCAGGTGCAAGATATCCAATGGGATGTCCCTGTTTCTGGAGCGCGGATACCCTGCCGGACCAGGCAACCGTTGCATCAATGTCGCCGTTTCCAAGCAGACTCATCAACTCGGACCCTGATGCCCAGTATTTTTTCATCAGGCCCCGCTGTTCTTTCAAGGCATTCCACACCGCATCCAGATCTTTAATGTCATTGGGGCTCTGGCCGGTATGCAGCGCGGCATACCACATATTGGTCCTGAAATCCCCTCCCCATGATCCCAGCTTTCCTTTCAGGCTCTTGTCAAACAGGAGAGACGCCCCTAGTTTTTCAGCTTTTTCCTTGGATATTTTCTTTGTATTATACGCTATTCCGGTCTGTCCCAGGTCATAGGGCACGGCAGACAGGGTTCCTTTTGTAATGGAGCGCAGGGTGTCGGTCATCTTTGCCATGACATTTTTAAGATTGGGAATCTTGGTTTCATCCAGGACAACCCCGAATCCCAGATCTGTATACCGGGCATAATCATACACCGCACTTAAATGGGCAATATTGAATTCTCCGCCAGGCGGGTAAGATGCCTTTACCTGGGTTAAAAAGGCATCCATGCCCGTGAATGCAGCATCAATGACCTCAATTCCAGTGGCTTTGGTAAACGGATCAAAGGCAAATTTTCTCAAGGCTTCAGAAGTGGAACCGCCCCAGGAATGACAGGTAATGGAATTTTTTCCTGCCAGGGCTTTTTGTACCAGGCCGAAGGGGCCGCTCATCACTCCCATGGCGGCACCGGAGATACCGATAAATTTTACAAAGTCACGCCTTGAAATGTTTCCCTGGTTATAACTTTCAACCACATCCTCCAGCCGTTTTTCCAGATCTTTTTTCATTTTCTTCTCCTCTTACCCGTTGATTAAAGTTTCAGACACCGGTCATAATGTACGTTTATCAGGCGCCTGTAGTTCTGTTCATGTTTTATGATTCCCTTTTGCAAACCGCCGGGACAAATATCCTGCCAGCAGGGGCAGGGATACGGTCAGCACGATCATGACCGCGCCAAGCGCGTTGATTTCAGGACTGATGGAGTTTCGCAGCATGCCGAATATTTTCACGGGAACCGTCTGGTTCTGTGCCGTGGCCCAGAAAAGCGTTGCCGTTACATCATCAAAGGAAATGGTAAACGCAAACAGCATGCCGGCCAGGATGGCCGGTGTCAGCAACGGCAGGGTAATTTCCCTGAAGGTCTGAAACGGATTGGCGCCAAGCGATAATGCCGCCTCTTCATATTCTTTCTTGATTCCAACCAGCCGTGCCTGGACTATGAGAAGAACATAGGGCAGGGTCAGGACCACGTGGCCGATGACCAGAAGGACAAAACTCTTGGGTTGCTGAAGCCATCTGATAAACAGCAGCAGGGCAACCCCCAGGACCACCTCGGGAACCATGATGGGTGCAATTAAAAGTGTATTTAAAAATTCCTTTCCTTTAAAGTCATACCGGATAAATGCGATGGCCGCGGGCACGCCGAAGGCTGTAGATAAAACTGCTGTAAACGATCCCAGCACCAGGGAATTTTTAAAGGCATCCAGGATGGTTGAATTGTGCGAGAGTTTGACAAACCACTTGACGCTTAGGCCTTCCATTGGGAAAGACCCGAACTGCTGGGGGTTGAATGCCAGAAGGACAACGGCAACAATGGGGGTAAACATCCAGACATATACCAGGAGCGTAAATACTTTTATCAATGACCATCCTGAAATCCATTTTTTCATGTCAAATTTCCTGTTACGACTCATTGCTCAGGGTTTTAAATATCTGGTTGATTCCCATATACCGGTTGTAGGTGTAGACAATGACCATGAGCAACGCCATCAGAATCGTACTGATAGCCGAACCGAACGGCCAGTC
>JAHJLN010000260.1 GCA_018821715.1 Pseudomonadota bacterium
AGGCCATGTTGAAGATACAATGAATTCAATCACCTTCTTTATTAACAATTTAAAACCCTTTTTGGGCGCAAAACAATACTATTCGTCCGAGATATTGGGTATCAGGGGAATGGCCAATTTTAAGATGAAAAAAGAGAAACAGGCGTTTAATGATTTTGCCAAAGCAATTCCGTTATTGTTTAAAGAAAAAACAGATGAAGGTGATTATTTAAAAACTTTCCGGCGCAGGCTTATTATAGAGTCATACCTGGACCTGTTGGTGGGCATTAAGGAAAGCGGCAGGGAAAAAGAGTTTAATATTCAGGTCGCCCCCATTATTTTTGATCTTTGTGAAGGACTGAATAACAGTGTTGTTGAGGGTGCTCTGGGTGCCAGTGGTGCAAGGGCTGCGGCAAATGATCCTGAACTGGCAGATCTGGTCAGAAAAGAGCAGGATGCAACAAAACAGATTGATGCAATAAAACAATCGATTACAAATATTGTCGGAGCAAGTGCAGATGAATTAAACAAACTGGCCATATCGGATTTAAAGGCAAACCTTAATGCTTTGACAATGGCGAAAAATGCTTTTCTTGAAGAGATACAGATCCGGTTTCCCAAATACATTGATTTTATCAATCCTCAACCCAAAGGATTTTTCCAGGTACAAAATACCTTAAGGAACAAAGAGGCAATGGTCATTATTTATCCTTTTTCAACCCGGACATTTATCTGGGGTGTTCCGCAGTCCGGTCACGCAACCTTTAAAATTAAGTCGGTTAATGAAAATGATCTAAAAAAGGAAATATTAAGGCTGAGAAAATCTCTTGCACCTGATCCTGAAGTTTTTGGGGATATTCCTGAGTTTGAATTTGATCTGGTCCATGGCCTTTTTACTCAGCTTTTAAAACCGGTTGAAGCATCTTGGCAGGATGCACAAGATCTGCTGATTGTCGCCCCGGGTTCTCTGGGACAAATACCCTTCGGTATTCTGACCACATCAAAAGTAATCCTAAAAAAAGAGAAAACACTTCTCTATGAAACCTATCGGGATGTTCCCTGGTTGATAAAAAAAGTTTCCATTTCCAGGATACCGTCTGTAGCTGCATTGGTAACGTTAAGGTCTTTACCCGAAGCAAGCTTAGATAGAAAGGCATTTGTGGGGTTTGGAGATCCTATATTTAATTTGCAACAGCTATCCCAGGAGAAAAAGGAAAAACCACATAAAATAGCCAGTCGAGGAGTTAGCCTTCATGTCAGGGGGATTAAAAAGGTTGAAACCGACATAACAACTGAAAAGACCTCAATGAATTTGAGTGATCTTAACCGCCTGCCAGATACTGCAGATGAAATTCTTTCCATTGCCAACGTTCTGGGAGCAGACATGGTTAATGATATTTTTATAGGTGAGAACGCCTCGGAAACCAATGTAAAAAAAGTGGATCTTTCAAATACAAAAACGATTGCTTTCGCATCCCATGGCTTGATTCCGGGAGACCTGGATGGATTGATCCAGCCGGCGATTGCGCTTTGTTCTCCTGAAGTGACAAAAGATTTTGACGAAGACGGATTGCTGACCATGGGAGAGATTTTAAAATTAAATTTAAATGCCGACTGGGTGATTTTGTCAGCCTGTAATACGGGTGTCGGTGATGGAGAGGGGGCAGAGGCGGTATCCGGCCTGGGCCGCTCTTTTTTCTATGCAGGCGCACGGGCCCTTCTGGTGACCATGTGGCCGGTTGAAACCACATCGGCAAAACTCTTAACCACCGGACTTTTTAAATATCAAAAAAATGATCCCGGTCTTTCCAGGGCAAAAGCGCTGCAGGCATCCATTGTCGACTTAATAGATCACCAGACGCTCAAAGATGGTGAAACCGGGAAAGATATTGCAAGTTACGCCCACCCGTTTTTCTGGGCACCGTTTATTGTGGTTGGAGATGGCGGATAAAAATCTGGAGGAACCCTAACTGGTATGGATAAAACAGCATCATTAAAAAGATTATTAGACCCAAAAAAAATAGCAGTGATAGGCGCATCAAATTCAAAGGAAAAAGTCGGGGGAATTATTTTCAGACGGCTGTTGGATTCCAGGCGGCGACTGTTTCCGGTAAATCCCAAGGAGACCGCTATTGAAGGGCATAAGGTTTTCCCGGATATCCAGTCTTTGCCAAAAGATATTGATCTTGCCATTATCACCATTTCTGCAGGGGCTGCAGTTAAATCTGTGGAACTTTGCATTGAAAAAAAAATTCCAAACTATATAATTGTTGCCGGCGGGTTTGGAGAAGTGGGTACTGAAGGCAGAAAACTTGAACAACAATTAAAAAACCTGGCTAAAGACAATTCTATCAATATTCTGGGTCCCAATTCCCTTGGGATATTTTTGCCGGATGAAAATATTGATACTATTTTTGTTGAACATGGGGATAAGGCCCTTGACCGAAATGGAAAAGTTGCCTGCATTGTCCAGAGCGGTTCAGTCGGTGTAGAAGCTCTGGGGTATGCTTCCAACACCGGTTATGGCATGCGGGCCTTTGTCGGCCTGGGCAACAAGTGTGATCTTGATGAAATTGATTTTCTCCATTATTTTGCAAAAGATGAGAAGACAAACTGCCTGGGATTTTACCTTGAAAATATTGAAAAGGGTCGGCAATTTTTAGCAGCAGCCAAAAAAGTTACCAGGGACAAACCCGTGGTTGTATTAAAAGCCGGAAGAACCCATACTGCAGTTAGTGCCGTCAGCTCTCACACCGGAAAGCTTGCCGGTTCCGACAATGTGATCAGCGGTGCCTTAAAGCAATTCGGGATTCAGCGGGTGTATGATGATGAAGAGTTCTGTGATGCCACAAAGGTTTTATCCATGCTGTCGGAAGCTCCGGGAAACCGGGTGGCGGTGCTGACCGCAGCCGGTGGTTATGGTGTGATGTGTACGGATTTTATCGAAAAAAAGGACGTCCGTGCAAAGCTTGTCATGGCAAAGCTTTCAGACAACACCAAAAAGCAGATTAAAGATACCACCTTTCCATTTGCATCCTGTGAAAATCCTGTGGATATAACCGCAAGTGCTGATGACAGGATGTTTTCACAAAGCCTTGACGCACTGATTGCAGATAATGGCGTTGATATTGTTATCTGCATTGCTTTTTTTGCACCGCCCGGCATTACTGAAAACCTGATTGATATCATTGCCGGAAAAACAAAGACATCTAACAAACCCGTGATCGTGTTTACCAAGTACGGACCGTTTACAGATAATAGCATTAAAAATTTATATTATGCAGGCGTGGTGGGATATCCTTCGGTTGGCAGAGCCGTTCGGGCTGCAAGGTTTCTGGTTGAAAGAACCAAGATAAAACAGCGCCTTGACCAGGAGGCATAGCAGGATGGAAAAAAAATTGGAACGTTGGATGAAACGCCTTGATACGATAAACAATCCGGATGAATTTGATGCAAAACAACTGATAACCCTCTATTCCATCAAGGTGCCCAGGGGAAAAAGAGTAGGACCCAAAGAGCGGTTGACCATTGATGATATTGATCCTCCCTATGTGTTAAAGGTCTGCTCTTCGAATATCTTGCACAAAACCGAAATGCAGGGGGTTTTGTTAAACAATGACAAAGAGGGTATCCATAAAAATTTTGAACTACTGCAGAAACGGTTTTTCAATGAAAATATCCTGGTTGAACATCAGATAAATTATATGGGACCTGAATTTATCATCGGGATTATCAAGGACCCGGCTCTGGGTCATGCCGTAATGGTCGGGGCAGGGGGTGTCCTGACAGAAATATATAAGGACATGTCATTCAGGCTGGCGCCCTGTTCGGTAAATGAAGCACTGGATATGATTGATGAATTGATTTTATCCCCGGTATTTGAAAACTTCAGAGGGATGGCCCTTGATAAGAAAAAATTGGCACAGACAATTTCACAGGTGTCACGGCTGGCCCACGATCTGGGGGATCGCTTAAGCCAGCTTGACATCAATCCCATTGTGTTCAGTCAGGCAGAATGGATCGCCCTTGATGTCAAGGTTGTTTTTGAACAAGGATAAGTCTGTATAAAAAAATCAATCAGGGGCTGCCTGATTGTTGAATATGTGTCTATTTTTCGTACGGCTGAAGAACCTCTGGCATTTTAAATCCACAGGATATATTGACTGTTTTGATGATGTCAATCATGAGACCGGAAGTTTCGAATTGCTCCATGGCAGCATTTAGTGTTTGCAGGGTGGTCTTCCAAAAAGGTTTCTTTTTGGAGACAGCATAATACAGGTAATTGTACTGGATTGAAGGCTGAACCACTTCAAGGTTTTGAAGCATTCTTTGCTTTTCATTTTGAGAAAGGGTTGAAGAAACAATACTGAAGCGAATCACAGCAGGATCGCCGATAATCAGGTTGATCCGGTTGTTTACCAGTTTTTTTGCATTCATCAGGTCATCAACCGCCTGGCTGATATTGAAAAATCCAATATCCATGAAGGCATCAAATTCAGGGGTGTTCTGGTATCCTCGGACCACACCGATTTTTTCATTTTTAAGGTTGAAAAGATTCCCCTTAAACAGGTCCTGCTCCCCTTTTCGTTTTATAAAAGAGATGGGGCCACCCGGAAATTTTCTGGATAACGCGAGGTGTTCAATCCTGTTGGTACCTTTATACACATCAGACGGGGCTGTGGATTCAATAAAATATTCAGGGTATAAAATATCAGCAGCTCCTGTTTCCGCAACAGCAACTGTTCTTGCCCAGGGCAGAAAAGTGGAAGTGATTTCATACCCAAGACTTGCCAGAAGCGCAATGGTCAGTTGTTGAACCCATCCCTGTCTGCAGATGTTTTCCCCAATATACGGCGCCCAGTTAAGCGTTGTAATACTTATTTTTTTTTGTGCCCCTTTGTTGAAGATATAGGTATGTGGTGCTGTTTTTTCTCCGGTAATAAGATAAGACTTTTTGTTGAATTGATATTCTACTAAAACGACCGGCGTAAAATCAGATGCATACAGCAACCCTGGTAACAGGGCAGATGCAGTCCAGTATAGGCACAGGATTAACAGGCAATTGCCAATTGAAATTTTTTTTTGCATGATTAACAAATTCATAAAAGGTAAAAATAATAATAAAATCAAATTGTTGATAGGTTTAATGTAATACCAGAACCTCTTTTTTGTCAATCAGTATCAATTGACTGTTGAAAAATTTCAAATAGCAGGACAATATTTACTTGTAAAATCGGGTGCTTATTTTTGCTGACCTTGTTTAAATATCTTATCAGGGTTGGTTTTTACAATCTTTTTATATCTGCCATAGAGCAGATCATCCATGAAGAGTGCAATTTTTTGATTCAATATGTTCCGCGAAATATAAAACCGGACGAATTTGTGAATCAAAGCATCCGGCTTGGTATAAGGACAGACGGAAATGCACAGTCCGCAGTCAGACCCAATGGTCTTCCAATAGGAAAAACATTTTTCCTGGTGTATGGACCAGTGCCTGATATTGCGGCTTAAAGGTTCCTTACCATGTGTGATGGACCCTGACGGGCAATTGTCAGCACATTTTTTGCAGATCTTACAAAATTCTTCCATATAAAGTGGTTTTAAAAGACAAGAGTCCGGCAGCTCCAGATTTGTTGTCACAGTGGCAAGCCTGACACAGGGACCGTGAACCCTGTGCATGAGAAGTCCCATGCGGCCCAGTTCCCCAAGGCCGGATTCAACTGCTATGGGAACACATAACGTGTCATAATTGGCATCATTATGAGCTCTTGCCTGGTATCCGAATTGTCGGATATAGCCGGCCAGGATATTGGATATCTTTGCTGCCTCTACATATTTTTGTGCAGATTCCTGGAGCACACAGCTTGTCGGTGCTTTTTTTATCATTTCAACACGCATGGGAACCACCAGGGTAATGGCGGTTTTATGGGTCTGGTCGGTTTTATCCCCCCAGCCTTTAGCATGCCGGCCTTTATGGCTGTAAAAATGGTGGGGTAAAAGTTTTAAAAACCCCACATCACAGGCACCGTAAAATTTAGAAAGGTCAGTGATGGTCCGACAGAATTGCAGTGGATCAATAGCGATTTTTTTTGGGGCCGGCTGATCTGCGGACAATGGAATTGATTTTTCAAGATATTCAAATGCAGCCTTATAGCAGGGGGCAGTATAGGTGTCATGATAGAGTTGTTCTTTTTCCCCGAATTCAGGTTTCTGGTGGATCTGCCTGTCTACAGATTGATTTTCAGGATGCAGGGCATAATATGTTGCCATCAATTCAGGGTGATGCTGGATGTTATTCCTTGCAAACATATTATTTCTTTCATCATATTGTTCTGCATCCAAGGTATCCCTTAAAAGAGTTTTTCCAGGGAAAAATTGTATGAAAGAGGCCAGGCCAAAAATGACGAGGATAAAGACAATAAAGATATTCACACCTTGAAATGCATCAGGAGCAGAAAGAAAAAAAATCCAAAAAATACCGTTCAGCGCAAAAAAAATCGCTGCAATCACAGCTGCCCGGTATTCTTTTTCATTAAAGGATGACAGGCCTAAGATAAGAAAAAAAAAACAGGTTGTGATTAAAATGATACTGTTGATAACGGTTAATATGTGGGACATGGAGGGTCTCCTGGAAAATCAATCAGCACTGCAGGTCATTATGGTATATGCGACCTTGAATCATCACCATGCTAATGGGGGTTAATCCCGCAAGATAGCACAGATCTGCCGGTGTCTCAATATCCCATATTACAAGATCAGCGTCTTTGCCGGTCGCAATACTGCCTTTGGATAGGTTAAGCCCAAGGGCTCTGGCACCGTTGATGGTGGCGCCAAGCAATGCTTCTTCACAGGTCAGATCAAAGAGCATGCAGGCCATATTGAGGGTAAGGGTCATGGAATGAACCGGGCTCGAACCCGGGTTCAGATCTGTTGAGACGGCCATGGGAATGTTAAGATCCCGGAAGGTTTTTACAGGCGGTTTTTGTTTTTGTTTTAAAAAATAGAAAGCCCCGGGCAAAAGAACTGCCACAACATTATGGTCGGCCATTTTTTGGGCGCCTGATAAGGACAGATACTCAAGATGGTCACAGGACAGGGCATTAAATTCAGCAGCCAGGGCAGCCCCATTGGAATCAGACAACTGTTCTGCATGAAGTTTGAGTTTGAACCCAAGGCTTTTTGCTGCTTGAAAAACCTTTCTTGTCTGATCCAGGGAAAACGCAATGTGTTCACAAAACACATCTACTGCGGTTGCAATCCCTTGCGCTTTTATTTTCGGCAGCATGGTCTGGGTCACAAGATCAATATAACCGTCCGGGTTGTCGGCAAATTCCAGGGGAAGCGTATGGGCCCCTAAAAAGGTAGCGTCGATGTGCAAAGGAAACCTTTCATTCAACTGGTTTACAACATCAAGGATTTTCAGCTCTGTTTCAAGGTTAAGTCCATAACCGGATTTGATTTCAGGTGTGGTGATACCCTGTTTTAATAATGCATCCACCCGTTTTGAGGCAAGGGAAAAGAGGTCGTGCCTTGATGCCTCTCGTGTGGCTTTGACAGTGGAAAAAATGCCGCCGCCTTTTTTTGAGATTTCTTCATAGGTGGCACCTTTGAGTCTCATTTCAAATTCATTAGATCGTGACCCCCCCCAGACAAGATGGGTATGGCAGTCCACAAATCCCGGCAGAATCCAGCCGTTTTGACAGTCAATGAGAATTTGACAGATGCGTTTATAATTTTTTGGCAACTCTTTTTTTGTGCCGACCCATGAAATGGTTTTTCCCGTGACAGCAATGGCAGCATTTTCAACAATAGAAAGGGAATTATCCGTCATGGTGGCAAGATGACAATTGATAAAAAGTGTATCGATTTTATCGGGCAGGTTGGATTTCATGTTTTCTACGGTTCCATGTTGATGGATTGCGCTATGGTTTTTCTGAGCTGGGTCATTCTTTTATGAATGTCTTGTTTGATACCATGCACTTTTTGTTTTAAATCCATTGAAAAACCATCTTCCTCAATATCCATTAAATTAACAAACACATTATAGGCTGAACCCTGGACTGCAGCTGCTATCAATTCTGCTGCCACCCCGGCATCGGTAAAGCAGTTCGGGTTGCCTTTCTTGATAACCAGTTCTACCAGTACCATAGCTGATGCTGCTTTTTCAAGCGTCTTACAGGGAACCATTGCTGCTTGTTTCAGGGCATCCTGAATCGCCTGCTTTCTAAGGTCGATTTGGGCTAAGGTTTTTTTAGGCAGTTTTAAGGCGTGTGTCACCCGGCTATAGGCAAGCGTATCTTCATCAACCAGTACCAGAAGTTCCTTCTCAAGAAGAGTGGCTGTTTCCTTGACCTTCAGCATGACGGCTTCAACATCAGCATATTTCTTTTTTCCCAGTGTCAGACCCGCAACCATATGGCACAAAGCGGCGCCTAAAGCGCCGCAAAGGGCGGCAACACTTCCCCCGCCAGGTGCAGGAGAGGCGGTTGCCACCTCCTGTGTGAAATCCTTTATCTTGAGTTCTCCAAAATTCATGACGGTTCCTGATACATATTGAGCATGGGAATTTTTACGCCCTTGGTGTTGGCAACATGGATGGCAGTTTCATAGCCGGCATCTGCATGGCGGATGATACCGGTGCCCGGATCATTTCGAAGAACCGTGGTCACCCGTTTTTCTGCTTCCGGCGTGCCGTCGGCAACAGTGACCTGGCCTGCATGGAGTGCATAACCGATCCCCACGCCGCCGCCATCATGAAAGGAGACCCATGTGGCTCCGGAAGCCACACTGGTCATGCAGTTTAACAAGGCCCAGTCCGCCACAGCATCTGATCCGTCCTTCATGGCTTCAGTCTCTCTGTAGGGAGAAGCAACCGATCCGCAGTCCAGGTGGTCTCTTCCGATAACAATGGGGGCTTTGACTTTTCCATCTCTTACCAGATCATTGAACAGTTTTCCGGCTTTTTCCCGTTCACCATACCCCAGCCAGCAGATCCGTGCGGGAAGTCCCATATGCTCAATTCGTTCCCCTGCCATTTTCAGCCAGTTCACCATTTTGGTTTTTTCAGGAAACAGTTTTAAAAGCGCCTGGTCTGTTACTTTTATATCTTCAGGGTCACCGGAAAGCGCTGCCCATCTGAAAGGTCCTTCCCCCTGGCAGAAAAGCTCCCGGATATAAGCCGGAACAAATCCCGGATAATCCATGGCATTGTCAACGCCCCGTTTCATGGCCTGGGCCCTTAAATTATTACCGTAGTCAAAGGCAATGGCACCTTTTTTCTGCAGTTCAAGGATGGCTCTGACATGGCCTGCCATGGAGTTCAAAGCCATGTCTTTATATTTTTCCGGGTTGGTTTTTCTTAATGCCAGGGCGGCTTCAAAGGACAATCCCTGGGGGAAATATCCGTTGAGTTCATCATGGGCGCTGGTCTGATCAGTGATCACATCCGGAATAAATCCTTTTTTAATCATGGCGGGCAGAATATCCACAATATTTGCACAAAGACCGATGGAAAGCGGGGTGCTGTTTCTGGCAGCTTCCTGTGCCTTTAAAATTGCTTCATCAAGGCTTTTTACTTCAATATCCAGGTATCGTTTTTCAAGCCGTTTCTCAATGCGGATCGGGTCAATTTCAATACAGATGGCAACCCCGTTTGCCATGGTAACTGAAAGGGGCTGTGCGCCGCCCATACCGCCAAGTCCTGCCGTTACGACAATTTTTCCGGTCAGGTCCGAGTTATAATGTTTAAGTCCCAGGGAAGCAAAAGTTTCATAAGTGCCCTGGAGAATTCCCTGGGAGCCGATATAAATCCATGAACCTGCGGTCATCTGGCCATACATGATCAAGCCTTTTTTGTCCAGTTCATGAAACATGTCCCAGGTTGCCCATTGCGGAACAATATTGGAATTGGCAATCAAGACTCTGGGCGCGCTTTCATGGGTTTTTAAGACGCCCACGGGTTTTCCCGACTGTACCAGAAGGGTTTCGTCATTCTCAAGATCCAGAAGGGTTCTGACAATGGCATCAAAGCAGTTCCAGTTCCTGGCAGCTTTGCCAAGACCGCCGTAAACAATGAGCTCATCCGGATTTTCACCGTTGTCAGGATCAAGATTGTTGCACAGCATTCTCAACGCCGCTTCCTGGTACCATCCCTTGCAGTGAAGTTGATTACCCCTGGGGGCTTTAACCGGGCGCGCAACACCGCAGCCAATTCGCAGCTCTTTTAAAAGTTTTTCTTTATTATTCATTGTTTTTCTCCCAATATAGTTGACAAAAGTTTTTGAATTCGATAGTACTTGTCTATACAAGTATAGATATGAAGTCAAGTTGTTTTTTTAAACGTTAGCCAACAAACAGGAAACCATATGGCCAGATCAGAGCAACCCTTTGCCCTTTATGAAAAAATTAAAAAAAGCGTTGTCAAAGATATTGAGTCGGGTAAATTAAAACCTGATGACAAAGTCCCTTCGGAAACCCAGCTTGCCAGAAATTTTAATGCATCAAGGATGACGGCAAACCGGGCATTAAAAGAATTAACAGAAGAAAACAGGATTGTCAGGGTCCAGGGTGTCGGCACCTTTGTGGCAAGACCCAAGCCGGATGCAGCCCTACTTGAAATCAAAAGCATAGCAAAGGAAATTTCCGACTGGGGCGGGGTCCATTCTTCTGAAATCCTGGTGTTAAAACAAGAAAAGATCACTGTGGAAATTGCACAAAAAATGGATCTTAAAGTTAATGATACCATTTTTCATTCCATTATTGTCCACAAGGACAGGGGGGTCAGTATCCAGTATTCGGAGCGTTTTATCAATCCAAAAGTTGCACCGCATTATCTGGAGCAGGATTTTAAAAAAATTACGCCAAGCGAATATCTTTTGGAAATTGCGCCGGTTCAGGAAGCAGAACATATTATTGAGGCGGTGACCTGTAAAAAAGAGATTCAAAAGCAGTTGAAAATCAAGCCGGATGAGCCGTGTATCTCCCTTAAAAGACGCACATGGTCCTACGACATGGTTGCCACTTACAGTATCATTATTTCTCCGGGATCTCGATATAAACTGGTTGGAAAATTTTCAAGAGGGTAATAAAAATGAAAGAACACATTGTTTTAAACGGGAGTGATTTTCTTCTCGAAGATCTGGTTCATATTGCAAGAAATAATGTCGGCATTAAAATTTCAGTTGAATCTGAATCAAGAATCCATAAGGCAAGAGAACTCATTGACCGGTGGGTGAAACAAGGAGAAAGAATCTATGGCGTTACCACAGGATTCGGTGCTTTGTCAAATGTAACCATTTCCTATGATGATACAAAAAAACTCCAGAAAAAGATCCTGTTAAGTCATGCAGCCGGGATCGGGAAACCCATAGATGAAGATGTGGTCAGAGCCATGATCGCGCTGAGGGTAAATGATTTTTGCCGCGGCAATTCAGGGTTGAGGCTTGAAACCATTGAAAAGCTCGCCCAGTTGTTGAATAAAGGCATTGTACCGGTAGTACCGGAAAAAGGATCGGTGGGTGCAAGCGGTGATCTTGTTCCCATGGCCCATCTTGCCCTTGTTTTGATCGGGGAAGGAGAAGCCTTTATAGACGGTAAACGGATGTCCGGTGCAGCCGCTTTAAAGAAAAAATCAATCCTCCCCCTTGTACTTGAGGCAGGAGAGGGGATCGCCCTGATCAACGGCACCCAGTTCATGATAGCCCTTGGGTGTCTGGCGCTTCATGATGCCTTAAACCTTTGCAAACATGCCGATATTGCGGCCAGTATGAGTCTTGAAACCCTCATGGGCACAAGGGCAGCCTTTGATCCGAGAATTCACAATGCAAGACCCCATAAAGGTCAGATCCTGGCGGCTGCTAACATGCTCAGAATCACGGATAATTCAGAGATTATTTCTTCCCATAAAGATTGTTCAAGGGTTCAGGACGCCTATACCCTAAGATGCTCTCCCCAGGTCCATGGGGCTTCCTGGGATGCATTCGGTTATGTGGACAACGTGATCAGAGTAGAGATGAACTCTTCTACGGAAAATCCCCTGATCTTTCCTGAATCTGAAGAATTTCTTTCCGGCGGTAACTTTCACGGTCAGCCCCTGGCACTTGCCTGTGATTTTCTGGGGATTGCCATTGCAGAGCTTGCCAATATCTCGGAACGTAGGATAGAAAGGCTTGTAAATCCGCAGCTTTCCGGGCTTCCTGCTTTCCTTATTGAAGACGGAGGCCTTAATTCCGGGTTCATGATCGGGCAGTATGTGGCAGCCTCCCTTGTTTCTGAAAATAAAGTCCTTGCCCATCCTGCATCGGTTGATTCCATCCCCACCTCTGCCAACAAGGAAGATCATGTGTCCATGGGAGCAATTGCCGCAAGAAAGTGCAGGGATATTGTCGCCAACACAGAAGAGGTCATTGCCATTGAATTGTTATGTGCTGCCCAGGGCATTGACCTGTTTACCAATATGAAGGCAGGAGACGGGACCCTTGCTGCCTATGAAGTCATCAGAAGCAAGGTTGATTACATGAAAGAAGATCGCTTGCTCTCAACTGACATCGCCAAAGTGAAACAATTGCTGTTGGACGGCACTATTGTAAAGGCTGTGGAGGATAAAGTCGGCAAATTGTATTAAATCGTGTCCGGCTCAGATTTTGACAAGTTTGAGATCTCCCCACAACCCGATTTTTTCTCCTTTAATGATCACAATTCCATTGATGCCGGGTATGGCCTTGCCGGCATCAATGGCAGCATTGATGTCAGCAGCCGTGTTGATCATGTTGCCAAGCTTTGTAGCTGTCGCATCAGCCAGAGGGCAGGAATCGGAAAATACCGTGGCAGCATCGGCTTTGCCAAAGCTTTTTGAATGGCCCAGTGTACCCGAAGAGGTGCACATGCCATAGGGGGTATCCCTTTTTTTGACCTGGATGCCGGTGGTCATGCTGAAAGGAGAGTTTTTGGCATAAATACTGAAAATGGTATCTGTATCAGATTTAATGAAGATATCGCCACCGTTTTCAACCAGGATTTCACTGGTAAATGCCAATAATGATTTTCCCGTATACTCGGCCACAGCGCCTGCCACAGCTGCCATGGGGCCGACATTGGCAAGGGTTGAAGCATCAATCATATCCCTGATGATGCCGGGTGCAGGTCCAGGGTTCTGAAGGGGAGTAAAGGACGTTGCAAATTCAGGGTGGAACGTTATATAGGTCTCAATATGGTTTCGACAGGTCAGTACCAATTTTATTGCCTTATCTGTCAGGTCGGTATGGGCCTGGATATTCAGGTTGGTCTCTTTTACCGTGACCTCAAAGGAAACAAGGCCTTTTTTTTGATGCTGCGCGCGATAGGTTCGATTTTCAAACATTTTCAACAGAATCCGGTTTTAAATGTTCCGGGGCCTGCCGGATCAAATATGAGTCGGTCATGCCCGAGATATAATCCCTTACAATTTCAGGGTTTGAATGGTTTTCACGGTATGCCGGGGCCATGCCGTTTAAAAAATCAACAAAAATTATAGATTGTTCATTTTCTTTTTCAAGATCTGTCAGGTATTTTTCAAACAGAAAACTAAAAATATCTTTAATGGAAGACAAATGGTTTTTAATGACAGGGTTTTTATAAATATACTGGTAATTAAATGCCTTAAGTTTTTTTAATGCCACGGAAACATTTTTTGAAAAACCGATAAAAGGCTGATCCAGACTGTTTGAGATCAGGTCGGTCACAAGATTAAACACAATGGTGCCGTTTGTCTTGCCAAGAATGAGTTTGCAGGTGTCCGGGATATCTTCTCTTTTCACAAGGCCCAGCCGGATGGCATCTTCAAAATCCCGTCCAATGTAACTGATGGTATCAGCCATTCTGACCACGCAACCTTCCATGGTCATGGAAATTTCATCACAGGTTTTCTTTTTTCGCATGGTTTCCATGATCAGATCAAATTGGTGAAACGATCGGTCTTTTTTAGGGACAAGTTTCGTTGAGTGGGCTTCACCATTATGGCAGAGGATGGCATCCAGGGTTTGCAGGCTTAAATTCCAGCCTTTTCCGTTTTTTTCAATTTTATCAAGGAACTGAATACTTTGAACATTATGATGAAAATAGCCGGCACCATGTTCATGGGTGAGATTTGAAAGAAACCGTTCTCCATCGTGTCCAAAGGGAGTATGTCCGATATCATGGCCAAGGCTTGCCGCTTCGATCAGGTCTTCGTTCAGCCCGAGATATCGGCCAATCGTTCTTGCAATTCTGGAAACCAGTTGCACATGGATGACCCTGTGGGTGAGGTGATCATTATTGATCAGGGAAAAGACCTGGGTTTTGTCAATATACCGGGTAAAGGCAAGGGAGTTCAAAATTCGATCGGAATCAGCAGAAAAAGACTGGCGGTATTCGTTTTCAGTGAATTTTTCTGTATGTCGTCTTTGGGCAGTCTGGCTGAAACAGGCCAGGGAACAAAGATTTTTTTTCTCCCTTAGATTCAGAAGATCTTTTAGTTCCCCGGCTTTTTCAAAATTGTTATTCAATAGTATATTTACAATTGTTTAAGGATGTTTTCCACCACAATATCAAATGCTTTTGTAAAGGCAGTCTCCTTGTCCTGAAACATCATCGGAACACCAGAGTCTCCTGAGGTGACAACCTGGGTTTCAAAGGGGAGAGACCCTAAAAACGTAAGGCCCTGTGATGTTGCTGTTTTTTCACCACCACCCGAGCTGAACAGATTAATGGGCTCATTGCAGTGCGGGCATTTGAATCCAGCCATGTTTTCTACAATTCCAAGGGTTTTTAAGCGAACCGTCTTGCAAAAAGAAATGGATTTTCTGATATCTGCCAAAGCCACTTCCTGGGGAGTTGTAACAATAACCCCTAAGGCTTCGGGAATGGTCTGCACAACGGTTAAGGGTTCGTCACCGGTTCCCGGCGGCGCATCAATAATTAGAAAGTCAAGCTCTCCCCAATCTACTGAGCTGACAAATTGTTTGATCATGCCGGTTTTGGCAGGGCCTCTCCAGATAATAGCCTGATCTTTGTCCTGCATCAATGCCTGTACGGAAACAACCTTAAGGTTTCCATTGACCTGTTTTGGAAGCAGAAGATGGTTTTCAGAGATATCTAAAAGCTCTGTCAATCCCAACATCTGGGCAATGGACGGCCCATGAACATCCACATCCATCAGGCCTGTTTTATACCCTTTTTTTGAAAGGCAGGCAGCAAGATTGGCAGACACACTGCTTTTTCCAACACCGCCTTTGCCGCTTAAGACAAAAATTTTGTGTTTTATTTTTGAAAGGGAGGTTTTAATCGCTTCTTCTTCTTTTTTCTGGCTGGCAGCCATATTGTTGCCCCCGCCCTGTGATGGGCAGCCGCCTCCTTTTTTTGCGCTATTAACACTGTTATGAATCATTTTATAACATCTCCTTTGAGAAAAAATGGTTAACAAATCACATTAATAATTGTCACGATCCTGGTTCTGTCAACTGGAATACCGTCTCTTTTATGACAGGATTGGACTGGAAGCTTGTGATGTCGAGGGTCAGTTTTTTGTTGTCCATATCTTTGATTTCAATTTTTATTGGGATGTCGTCTGAATCATAAGCTTTATATTTAAAAATCGTTATTTCATATAAAAGTTTTCCGGCAGTATCCATGGCGTTAAGGCGGTCAATTTTTTTATTGCTGTCAAACTGCACTGATTGTGACACGCCTTTAAAGTTCCGTCTTAATGTAATGGTGGACGAGGATGGATCCTGGGGTGAGAAATAGGCATCATCAAAATTTTTTACAGGGAACCGTCCCAATAAGATTGAGACCATTTCAGACATTTTTACCGGAACTTTTATAAATTTTTCCATGTTTGGATCATTTGAGTCATAGGAGTATTTGGAATGTTCACCTGTGTGGGAAAAAAAAGTAATTTTTTCTCCTGTGGCAATGATGGTTTCGATGGGAAGGCCGGACATAAGAAATGTAATTCTGATTTTATTTGGAAAGGCCGCAGCCCAGGCAATTCTGAATTTATCCACCGTTGTTTTTGTTTCAAGTTTTGCCCACCCCGTTCCTTTGCTTGAAAGAATGTGCTGATTAAACGCTCTTGCCTGATGGGCAAGCACAACCGCTTTTATATCAAGTATCGGGTTGGTTCGGGGCCTGTGTGGTGTGCATCCTGTAACAATAAAAAGGACGGCGGCAAAATATAGCCATCCGGACAATAACTTTTGGGTGTTCATTTATTTTTTTCTAGGGCTTCAATTTTTTTCTTAAGTTCAGTGACAATTTTTTTATCCTCTTCTTTAGCATTGGATAAAGCTTTCTTGTAAGTATTTAAGGCTTTCTCAAGTTGATTTGCCTTATGATAAGCATCTCCCAAGTGATCGGATATAATGGTTTCAAAAGAAGTTATTTCAGCGGCTTTTTCAAGATATTCAACCGCTTTTTCATAATTACCCTGCTGGTAATAGACCCACCCCAGACTGTCAATGATATAACCGTCATCCGGACGGATTTCATATGCTCTTTTGATCAGCAAAAGTGCTTCATCAAGTTTGATTCCCTGATCTGCATAGGTATATCCAAGGTAGTTCAATGCACTGGCATCTTTTGGATCGATTTCAATTACCTTTTTCATGGTATTGATGCTGTCTTCCTTAAGCCCTGCCTTATCCTGTACCGCACCAAGCTTGAACAGCAGGGATGTGTTTTCCGGGGAATCTTCAAGTCCCTTTTTCAGCAGGCTGATGGCTTTTTCATAATGGGTGTCCTTCTCATAAAAGGAAGCAAGATAAGTGATAATATCAATATCTTTTGGAAACGCTTTATACTTGTTTTCAAGAAAGTTTAAAGCCGTTTCTTCTTCGCCAACCTGTTTGTAAAGATAGGCAATGCTTAAAATGGTTTTTTTGTACTGGGCGTGATCTGGATTGATTTTTAAATAATATGAAATAGCGTTTTTAAAATCATCTATAGCTTCATAGGCCATGCCTGTAAAAAAGTTCAACGTTGAATTTTCAGGATCAGCCTTGAGCAGTTGAGAAAAAACAATGATCGCATCCTTGTATTTTTTCCCGGAAATATATTCATCAAAAGCAACCATAACCAGTCTTGAATCGCTTTCAACATCCTGGCCTAACTCCATGAACAGGCTTTGAGCCTCTTTTTTCATGTTGGTTCGATAATAGTGCAGGGCCATCCCTAAAAGTGCCCGATGATTGTCCGGCTCAATTTCAAGTATTTCTTTATAAGTTTCTAATATCTTTTTTTTATTCTCCTTGGTATTTTTGATGCTGTAGATTTTAATTAATTGAAATCTGGGCTCTACAAGGTCAGGTTCAAGTTCAATCGCTTTTAAAAACTGGGTTTTTGCAAGTGCATACTGGTTTTCGGTCATATAGACCTCACCAAGGTAAAACCAGGCCACATAATAGTCAGGAAACTGCTCCACCATTTTTTTAAACAGTATCAATGCCTCAGCGGTATTTTTTGTCTCCATATATAGCTTGCCGAGACGAAGAAAAGTTTCCTGGTTTTTCGGGTCAAGCAATAGAATCCTGTTTAAGGTTTCCACCATCTTTTTTTCATCGATGGTATCTTTTTTTAACTGGATAAAAAGCAGCAGGCCGTCTACATTATCAGGGTTTTTTTCGACCAGTTCTTCTGCAAGCTCCAAAGCGGTTTTATCATCATTTTGTCTCAGATAAAGCCGGATCAGATCCCGAGTCAATATAAATGAATCCGGATCTTTTTCCAAAGCTTTTTTCAGTGAAAAAATAGCCTTTTGATACGCTTTGTCCTTAATATGAATTCTTGATTCAAGAAAGTAATAGTTTGCTGAAAGATTATTTTCTTCCACCCCTATTTTTTTTTGATCGCCATGAGATTCAGACGGTTTCTGGTTTTGTTTCAGTTCTGTACAGCTTGTAAGAAAAAAAACCGGGATCAGAATAAGAAGAATAGAAATAAGACTTTTTTTCATAGTTCGCGCTACCTTTATATATAATAAAAACATATTGCAGTTTATTGGCTGTGATCATACATGTCAAAATCAGGCATGTCTTTTTTGAAATAGGCTTTCATTTTTTTTAGAATATTATTTTCGATCTGTCTTACCCTTTCGCGGGATATGGTGTATTCTTCACCGATTTCCTGGAGCGTTTGAGGGCTGTCTGAGAAAATTCGTCTATCAAAGATATCCAGTTCTCTATCATTTAGGGTCTTTTTAAATTTATTGACTTTAATGTGCAGGATATCTTCGATTTCTTTTTTACCCACCAGATCTTCTGAAGAATCTGTTTCAATGTTAATAAAATCTATCCTCTCGGTATTTGAATCGTTTTTTAACGGTTCATCAAGGCTCAGATCCCAGTTGGCCAGTCTCTGGTCCATGTCAATCACTTCTTTTTCCGATACGCCGAGCCGCTCTGACAGCAGTTTTGGTTTTGGATCAAATCCCTGCTCAATTAAGAGCTGTTTTTCTTTTTTCAGTCTGAAAAACAGTTTGCGCTGTCCTTGTGTTGTTCCGATCTTCACCATTCGCCAGTTATCCATGATAAATTTAAGGATATAGGCTTTTATCCAGAAAGAGGCATAATATGAAAATTTAACATTTTTATATGGATTGAATTTTTTAACTGCCTGCACAAGCCCGATGTTGCCTTCCTGAATTAAGTCCAGAAGGTTCTGCATCCAGATTCTCTGGAATTCAAGGGCAATTTTAACCACCAGGCGCAGATTGGACGTGGTCATGATATAGGCTGCTTCCTGATCTCCTTCTTCCTGGATACGGGTTCCAAGTTCAATCTCCTGCTCCCTTGTCAGCAGCTTATACCTGCTGATTTCATTAAGGTAGCTTTGAATCGGGTCAGACTTTACAAGCGCTTTTGTGCTTGAAGTTTTTGCCTTTTGTGCCGGTATCAGAAAATCTTTTTTGGTCAGTTTCTTTTTGTCTTGATTGTCTTGATCAATCTGTTTTACCATTGAATATACCTTCAGATAGTTTTGAAAAAATTTAGTATACCATTATCACGATGTCGTTAAAAGCAATATATTGTCCATAAAAAAAATAGACTGTATTTTTTTATGGACAATCTCAATCAAATTTGGTAAAAGTCCTTTTTGTTTGCGCCCGTAGCTCAGCTGGATAGAGCAACGGACTTCTAATCCGTAGGTCGGGGGTTCGAATCTCTCCGGGCGTACCATAAAAATCAAGGCTCTTGGGAAATTTTCTCGAGAGCTTTTTTGCTTCAATTCCTGAACAGTTCCCACGCTGTCTCCAAACGGGAATGCTCCAGGTTCAATTAATAGGGGCATGCGCAAGGATAAAACATTGCCTTGATACTTGTTAGGAAAAAGAATCATTTCTTGCACTCATTTACTAAACACGTTATGAATGAAAAAGAAATTTGGCAAAAACAAATAAGGTTCTTTTATTAAATTCCATATTTGAAATATGCCATGAACAAGCCAGATTGAAATTCCAGCAATTTGGAGTTTGTTATTGATCAACTCCTTTCATAAGAGGTGAATCTCATGAGTTACGACTGTATTATCTATGAAAAAAAAGACATGATCGGACTGATCAAGTTGAACAGACCCAAAGTGCTCAATGCCATGAACCGGCAGCTCTGGATTGAGATGCAGGATGTCCTCGATATAATAAAACAGGACAATACTGTAAAGGCTGTGATCATCACAGGTGTTGGCCGTGCTTTTTCAACCGGGGCAGATCTTAAGGATTCAAAAGACAGGAGCATTGAAGACTACAGAATATACCTTGAATCCCTGCAGGAGGCCTCCAGAAAGATTATTCGGTTTGAAAAACCCACCATTGCTGCAATTAATGGGTATGCACTGGGTTCCGGGTATGAGCTTGCTTTGGCCTGCGATATCAGGATTGCAGCCAAAGAAGCCCTTATCGGGTCCCCTGAGGCAAAGGTAACCTCCTCTGTCACCGGGGGAGCATTTCGTCTTGTTCAGGATCTGGTCGGGCCGGGTAAGGCAAGAGAGTTATTGTTTACCGCACAAAACATTACCGGCATTGAAGCTGAGCGTATTGGCCTTGTCAATAAAGCCGTACCGCTGGAATCGCTGATGGATGAGGCCATTGATATGGCCCAAAAGATTGTTGCCAACTCTTCTTTTTCCTTGAAAGTCATTAAAAAAGGATTTCTCATGGCCCAGGGTGAGTGCAGTCTTGAGGCATTGATGGATTATGAGATTGAAGGCTGTCTGGCCTGTGTTTCAACAAAAGAAAGAGAGCAGTCTTTAGACAGTTTTGAGCAACGGAAAAAAACAATTTAAGGAAACCGCTTATGTTAGATAGAGTACTCAACGCAAAATCCGTGGCCATTATCGGGGCATCAAAAAATAAAACCAAGCGGGGCTACCAGGCCATTAAAACTCTTTTGGCCGATGGGTTTGAGGGTGAAATTTATCCGGTAAATCCAAAAGAAGATAAAATATTGGGGCTTAACTGCTATAAAGATATTACACAAATTGATGCCCCCATTGACCTTGCCTTGATTACAACACCTGCCGGGACAATTCCGGATATTCTAAGAAAATGCGGTGAAAAAAAAGTTGCCGGTGCCATCATTATAGCAGGTGGTTTCAGGGAGCTGGGTGTCAAAGGAAAGGAGCTTGAGCTCGAAGCGGTCAGCGTGGCAAAACAGACCGGTGTCCGATTAATCGGACCTAACACCTCTGGAATGATCAATCTTAAAACCAATATGAACCTTGTGGGTATTCAAAACCCACCCAGGGGAAACATAGCGTTGCTGTGTCAAAGCGGAAACATGGCACTGACACTTATCACAGAGGCAACAATCCGTAAACACGAAGGATTTACCTACTATGTGGGTGTTGGTAATGAATCAGATATCAAGTTTCATGAATATCTTGAATTTTTCAGAAACGACCCTGAAACCAAAGCCATCCTGATGTATGTTGAGGGGATGAGTGAAGGACGAAAATTTTTGCAGGAAGCCCATAAAACAAGTATTAAAAAGCCGATCATACTTTTAAAGAGCGGAAGATCAGCCACGGGTAAAAAGTCGGCAGGATCACATACCGGTTCTTTGGCCGGGATGAGTGAGGTATCAAATCGGGCTTATGGCCGGGCCGGTATTATCGTGATTGAAAATTCAGATGAGCTGTTTCCAGTGGCAGAGACCCTTTCAAGTCAACCGCCGATTAAAACCAATACCATTGCCATTCTTGCCGATGGCGGAGGCCATGCTACCATTGCTGCGGATCTTTTAAGTGATTATGGCATCAATTTACCGGAATTATCGGATACCACCAAGGCAAAATTAAGGGAAATTCTGCCTGAAGCCGCATCTGTTATCAATCCAGTTGATGTGGCAGGCGGTACGGACGCGGATCCCAGCCTGTTTGCAGATTGTGCCAAGATCATCCTAAAGGATCCCAATGTCGGCGGGTTATTGGTGGTTGGGCTTTTTGGCGGATACGGCATCCGGTTTGAAGAGAGTCTTGCCATAGGAGAGGAAGCCGCCGCCCATCGATTCGGGGCAATGGTAAAAAAAAGGCACAAGCCGATTTTTGTACATTCCCTTTATAGCTCATATGAATCCAGAGCATTGGATTTACTTAGGCATTACGGTATTCCGGTTCATGATTCTCTGGATATTTCCTGTAAGTGCGTGGCATCGCTTTGTAAATATGGAAATTATTTAAAATCCTACCATGGAAAAACCAATTTTGTTTTTAACTGGCGGGCCAAGGCCAGAAAAGAAGGCCAGCAGATTATTGAAACAGCTAAAAAAGAAGGCCGTCATGTACTTTTGGAACATGAAGCAAAGCAATTGATCCAGCTGCATGGTGCCCCGACATCGGTAGGTCAGGTGGCCAAAAATCAGGAGGATGCCTGGGCCATGGCCAGCAAAATTATCGGGAATCGTGACCGCAAGGACAAAGTTGTACTAAAGATTGTTTCACCCGATATCCTGCACAAAAGTGATGCCTGCGGGGTTAAATTGAACCTGAGTTCGGAAAGTGAAGTAAAAAAAAGTTTTCAGCAGATTATTAAAAATGCCAAGGCCTATAACCCAGATGCCGACATCCGGGGTGTCCTTGTGGCACCAATGGCGGCAAAGGGTCTTGAAATCATTATTGGTACAAAAATAGATGAACAGTTCGGACCGGTGATCATGTACGGACTGGGCGGTATTATGGTTGAAATCATGAAAGATGTAACCTTCTGGGTTTTACCGGTTTCTCCGGTTTCCTGTAAAAAAATGCTGGAAGATACGCGGTCTTCTGTGCTTTTAGGCGGTGTACGGGGTCAGAAAGGATATGATAAAGCAGCATTAAGAAAACTTATTTCCATGTGTTCCGAGCTTATTGAATCCTACCCTGAAATTGAAGAAATGGATCTGAACCCGGTTCTTCTTTATGAAGAGGGACTCGATGTCGTGGATGCAAGAATAATATTAAAAAAATAGGATTACGATGCTTTGCCCTTTTTAAAAGAATTAAATCATACCCTTCCCAATATAAAAGCCTACAGGCTCATGCAGCAATTGTTTAAAGAGAACCCGGGCCTTGACGATATCATCAGCAATTCAAGAACACTTGGTCAGGCAAAAAATAAATTGAAAACATGGGCTTTGGATATTCTTTGTGAAAACAAAGAGGCCTATTCCTATTTTATCCGGGAAAAAATTGGAGAACGTCAGCTTGAAAAACTGCGATGCAAGGACTATGCTTCCATTCGGATTTTGGATTATATCAAGCATTCCGGAAGAGAATTTGAAGACCTTAATCTCAAAGGGGAAATAGTGGAAAATGACCCCTTTGCTATTCTCATGCAATGTGGCCGCAAGGGAACCGGAGGGGGAACGCCTGCCTTTTTTTATGATATGATTCACCTTTTCAGGCAGTTTTCAGGGAGAGAAGATCC
>JAHJLN010000261.1 GCA_018821715.1 Pseudomonadota bacterium
GATGATGATATTCCGTTTTGAGAACGAGCGAATAAAATAATCTAAACAATTGAGTGGTTGTGTCAATTTTTTAATTTCAGAGGAGCTACATGAGTAAAATATTTTTTCCTCTCAGATCTAACTCAGCATGGTTTCTGAAAGAAAAAACAAGAAATGCTCTTATTGATCGCATTAAATCTTGCTTGATGTTATACGATGAAATTATTTTTCAAGATGCTCTTTATCAATGCACTTTATGGGAGCGCGGATCATTTGATATGATGATTGCACCCCATGCTATAAATTTTGATCGTAACAAAACTCGGTTTTTTAATCCAGGGACAAAATCTGCGCTATATGTCGGCCAAAATGGAGGCGAAGCGAAACATAAAGTAATCGGCGGGGAGGCCAAGGTCTCATATCATGCAGATTTTTATCCTATAATTAATGAAGCTGAACTTCTAAATGCAGAATATATTCAATTCAAATCGTTCGATGCTACTCAAGAAATTAAAAATAAGGCAAAACAGTCGGCAACAAAAGATTTGAAAATTCCAGAATTGGCAAATATCCTACCGGGTAACTCTTTTCTAAAACAAAAAGTTTTAGAAGCACTTCATATAGATTCCGTGATTGCATACTCCCTTGAAACCCCCTTTGTGATTGATCAAAATGTCGGCCCTGCTATTTTATGGAAGAATAAAGAAACAATTAAGATGCATGAAGGGATAATTAAAGATCTTTTTTTCTTTAATTGGATAAGTCTTGGTCTGCCTGATTTTACAAAAGTTTCTTGGGCTAAAATTAACAAATTACGATCCTCTAATGCAGGGAAAGAGTTAAGAAAAATGTTAGAAAAATTTGTCACAGAAATAATGAATGATTTTGATAATATTTCAGACATAAAAGACGCCACTGTTATAATTGAAAGGCTTTTTACAAAAGAACTGATCAATGAGCTTTTTTCTATGTTACCCACCAAAAAAGAAGCATGTTTTAATATGAGTTTGAATCTACTACCCTTCGGTGTTGGAGCAGTTGGTGGCGGCATTAAAGATGCGGTTAATCTGGCTTTAAATAAAAGGAGCTGGGTTTCCTTATTACAAGGGTAATATAAAAATAATGTGATAAATAAGTCTCAATTTGATTTTAAACTTATTGCAGTAACGCAAATAAAATTTTAAATGGATATTAGGGATTATGGACAGAATCATACCTAATCTGGATTGGTGTCGAAAAATCAGCATTAAAGCAGGTTTGCCAACAAGATGCCCTTTTTCAATGATTGATGAATGTCCAAGAAACTATCAAAGTCTGTCTTTGCTAAGCAATGCGAAGATCATCACACCAATCGCTTCAGAGAAAGATGAGATGCTTCGAGAAAAATGGAAGTCATCAAATCTATGGCCAATTGTAGAAGAGCAGGCTACATCAATCTCTGGGTTGCCAGATCAAAAAATGAACTTTTTGAACTTTTGCCCTGAGATATCCTATGATCGTTTTAGCCTTTTTGCCTCGGATTTGTGTTCGTATAGCGACTCAATCGATCAAGATAATGGTATAAAATTTGGTGTTCAGGAAAAGATACCCGATGACCATTGGATTTTCGATTGGGCCCATGTTTCAAAGATGCATTACACCGACTGTCCAATTTATTCGCCGTTGGAACACAAAAGACAATCCCAAAAAAATAATATAGCTTTATTAGATAAAACCACAAAAAAGATAAAAGATAACCCAATAATTGTTATTATAATTATTTTCTTTATGGCAATTGTCGGGATAGGATCATTTACAGATGCAATATCGAAAATTAAGAATGGAGTTGCAACTATATTCCAAAAACCGCAGGTTTTATCTTCATCTGTAGAGTTACAAAAAAGAAAGGCGCCTACCGGGGTTAAAGTCATTTATTGGGAACGTGCTAAAGTATCTTTTTTTGTCCCTAGAATCAGTTGGACTATTGATGATAAGCTTAAGAATGAGGCGGGTGATATATATTTGCTTTCTTCAAAAAATAAATCTGCAAAAATAAATTTACATCATATGGCGTTTTATGGCGATCGTATAAGTGAATGGAAAAAATTTATTTCTCTTGAACTCAATCGTCTTAAGGGACAATTAGGGCATTTAGGGGATGTGAATAGTCGAGACTTTTTTGTAGATTCAAAAAAAGGGGTAGAGTTTACCTTCAATTTATCTGGGGAAAGAGGGCGACTTAAAAGTGCAGTATCGGTAATTGTTCCTATGAATGATGAATGGTATTTGGAACTAAATTATTCAGAAGATATAGATGATCCCTTTCCTGAAGGAAGACAAACATATCTAAATCTTGTTAATAGTATCCGATTTCATTGAGGGTTTTGAGGGTAACATCGATGATTAAGGGATTTGCCTTTGACTTTTTATGGGTAAAAATAAAAGTTCAACAATCCAAATGAAGGCGGATAAACCGCTTATTTGGGATGGTTGTACGAATGATGGCAAGCCATCAGGAAGCTGAATCATGGGAAAAGCCAAGAGATTAAAGCGTTTGAGAAAAGAAAAGAAGAGTTTCGAAGAAGCCTTTTCAGACGGATTTACCCGTAATTTTATCAAAGAAATCAAGAACTCGTCTATGTGGGATGAGATGGTGGCAGAGTTCGGTGAAAAGCGGGCATTGGAACTTTTAAAGGAGTGCAAGGCAGAGATCAGACCGGGACTGCCTACAGAGATGGAATGAGACCAGGCATTGTACAAAAAATCTTCAAGGATCATTTTGAATCCTATCGCAAAACCCGTGTTCTGGGAAGACGACAATACCATGCTGCCGAAAACATCATGACATGCAGAACCCATGAACAAGGATACCATATCAATGCCTGCCCAAACGGAGACTATGAAGTCTTAATGCATAACTCGTGTAAACATCGCAGCTGTCCTCAATGTGGCTGTACAGAAACCCAGCTCTGGCTGGAGCGAAGGAAACGCCAGGCCCTTGACTGCCAATATTTCCATGTCACCATCACTATCAGCCACGACCTGCATCCCTTATGGCGGCACAACCGGAAAGTCTTTACTAATTTAATGATGCGCGGAGCATGGCATTCGCTGCGGGAACTGTTACAGGATATAAAATGGCTGGGAGCCCTGCCCGGCGCTGTTGCCGTATTCCAAAGCTGGGACGATGAGATGAAAGATCATTGCCACATTCATATGATTGTCACTGCAGGCGGACTGACCGAAGATAACCGCTGGATCAATGTCAAAAAAGATCAACTTGTTTACACACCAGTTCTGGCATCCAAGTTCAGGGGCAAGTTTATAGCGTATCTGAGAGAGGCCCTGAATCCATTGACTTCAACAAACAAAGTAAAGCTGGAAAAAGACCGGCTGTACCCTCCCCCTGGAATGAGTATCCAAAAGTGTCTGAACCTGTTGAACAGGCTTGGCCGCAAACGTTGGCATGCCGACATTGAAGAACCGTATGACCATGCCAACGGCGTATTTAAATATGTGGGTCGTTATATCCGCCGGGGATCTATCTCCGAAAGACGGATCACAAGTTATGACAACGATACAGTCAGGATCGCCTATGCACATAAGGAAAAACACGAAGCCCGTGACTTTACTGTGAGTGCCAAAACCTTTGTTGATCGCTTCCTGAGTCATGTACCAGCCAAAGGCAGTCACCTGGTCAGATCCTTCGGGCTATTCCATCCCAATTGCAGAAAAAGGCTTGATATCGCACGCAATCAACTGGGGCAAAAACCCTATGAACCGATTACTGAACTGCCCAGCACCCATGAACTGCTCAATCAAATGTTCCCGGATAAAGAAGTCAATGTTTGCCCCCATTGCGGGTCTGAATTAAAAACCGTATTGGTCTACCGCAACGGTCGATCACCGACCTGGAGGCGTGCCGCATGATCTGCCTTGTTCACCTGAAAATCAATGGAGAGGTTTGCCCAAACACGGGAGATTACAGGTTTGACAGGGACATTTATACAAGATTCATGGATAAAACCCGGCTGTTTATATCAGTCCGAGGTCGAAAAAATTATTTGGGGATATCATGACCGTATTTTTTGAAGTATCGGCATTTTTAGAAATCCCCATATATATAACGGATCGTACAACAGATAGGATGCTACGGACAAACCGGATGAAAATCTCTATCAAATATCTATTTTTTTGGCCTCCGGTTAGCCGCAGATCCTAAACATTCGAAAAAAGAAATAACGGAAAGGTTTCAAATGGATCAACCGGGAACACTGATTAAGTTCGGAAAACTTGAACACCTCCAGCAAATTCGAGATGAGGGTCTTCTTTACCTAAACAATCTCCCATATTTCTGGAATATTGAAGATGAAGAACTTCGGGGTGATCCTTTCGACTGTGCTGTCCAAGTCATACGAGGCCCCAAGGTGACAATGGTCATGCCGGATGGGAACGAAGTCACAATATGCTCGGACTATAGCGCCAGGATACATCCCTCAAAACCTGAACGGATAAACATCTTCTGTATGTATGCGTTGCAACCACTTATTGAAGGAGCATTCCCTATAGATAACAAGAACAAGCGATTCGGGGGTCACGCATTAATACTGATCAACCGTGATGAGTTCATTAAAAGGTTTGAATCAAATCTAAAAAGTCAAATGATTGTAGGAAACGCGGATCTGGTTGAATACGTCAATGATCAACACACGGGTAAATTGGGTCCATTTAAGAAATTCGATAGGTTTTCTTACCAGCATGAGTGGAGATTGGTATGTTACGAAGGCCCAGGAGGCCCACGAACAATTCGTATTGGTAGTATTCGAGACATTTCAGTGATATTACCCACTGACGAAGTCAATAAACAGATAAAAATCCACTTCGAACCAGACGCTGAACCGGATCGGCCATAAAGCAGGCCGCCTGATTAGCTTTTTGATATGCGAAGAAAGATAAATGGCTAAACGAGAATACAAGATCGTCAAGGAAAGACTATTTTGGTCATATTCAAACCTTGCAATGGCTCACACTGCTGTTGATAGAAAACAGGAAAAATACACCACATTCAATTTTATGATAAGGGCTAAGTTATACAAGGGACTTTGCGATGGCACCATGAATGTAAGAACTTTATTTGATGATGAAAAAATCAAAATATTATTAGGGCAAAAATGCAGCTATTGTGGAAACACAAAAGACCTTGCCCTTGATCATATTTTCCCAAAAAAATTTGGTGGAAAAGACAGCGGAGACAATTTGATTTACGCGTGTCGGTCATGCAATAGTTCTAAAGGAAAAAAAGATCTAATGGAATGGATGACATCAAAAGGCCAGTTTCCACCATTAATGATTCTTAGGCGGTACTTAAAGTTGATAATTGAATTTTGTGACAAAGAAAACCTGATGGGCACTTCTGTAGAAGATTTGAAAAATCAAAATTATCCATTCAATATCGAATTTGTCCCTGTCAGTTTTCCTAAGCCAAACTTTTTAGTAATGACAATTGAATAAAACACATATCAAAACACTTCAGTGGACACTCAAACAGAGGGTGTCACTAAGTTCCACGTTAAAGGATAAAACAATCCATGACAATCTCAATGAATTTATGGTGTATCGGGGAAAAGAACACACTTAAACCTGTTCCCAAGAGTAAAGTTAATTTTGAAAATGACTTAGAAGAATGGATATTGAAAGATCCTACTATTCTTAATTCTGATTTAATGATTATAGGGAGGCAAATTCATACAGACTTCGGTGGATATATTGATATTTTAGCATTAGATGCTGATGGAGATTTGGCAATTATTGAACTTAAAAGAGATAAAACTCCGCGAGATGTTGTGGCTCAATGTTTGGATTATGCTTCATGGATTAGCGAACTTAATTATAATCGAATCACTGACCTTTATAAAAAATATAATGGGAAAAATCTTTCCGATCAGTATCAAGAGTTCTTTAATGAACAATTACCTGAATCCTTGAATGAGAATCACCAGATCGTTATTGTTGCCGCCTCATTAGACGATTCTACCGAGCGAATCATCCAATACCTTTCAGATAAACACTCAATGAACATAAATGCAGTGTTTTTTAATATCTTCGAACTTAACGGCACACAGATTTTAGGTCGATCATGGTTTAAAGATCCTGAAATCATAGAAGAGAAAGCCTCAATTGGAAAAAGAGCTCCTTGGACCGGATATTGGTTTGTAAACACTGGTATAAGGGAAGACAGACCAAGAGACTGGGAACTAAATATAAAATATTCTTATATGAGCGCGGGAAACGGTCCTCGATGGATTAATGCTATTAAAAAGCTTAGTCCTGGGGATAAACTTTTTGCGTATATAGCCGGGACTGGTTACGTAGGATATGGGATTGTGGAGGAAGAGGCTGTTCATGTTTCAGAATATCAAGTTGATGGGGAAAAGATGATAGACGATTTACCAGATGAACATCCCTGGAAGGAACAGAAATATGCGCAAAATGACGGCGAATGGTTAGCCAAAATAAATTGGATGAAAACATTTCCAAGGGAAGAAGCGAAACGAATCCCAAATATTTTTGCCAACCAAAATGTAGTGTGCAAATTGCGAGATCGCAGAACTTTTGATTTTCTTGTTAAGGAATTCGATATAGATCAGGAAAACAGCTAAATATTTAGTTCAGAAATTGGGTGGTGTTACTCAATGAACGGCATAATTAATTCTATGTTCCTGATTTTCGGGAACAGATTATCTAACTCCAACAACGAGCATGCTGCGGACGAGCCGCAGATGTTCAAGGTTAAAATGAGAATAGATAAAAATGGCAATCGATTTACACAAAAAACCCTTTGATGAGGGGACGATAGTAAAACTATCTCTATATGAAAACTATATGCAAGAATGGTTGCCCGTATTTTTGCGAAAGGGTTCCAATTTCAGACGCATAAATATTTTCGATTTCTTTTGTGGCCCTGGAAAAGACGATAAAGGACAAAAGGGAAGTCCATTAATCACCCTAAACATTTTAGATCAGTATCTTGAAGATATAGAAAGACTCGGGATTACTGTCTCGCTATTCTTTAACGACAAGCGTAAAACCAAGATAAAGAAGCTAAAAGACCAGATATCATTTAGTTATCCGAATAAAATCCCATGTGAAATATCGTATAGCTCAGAGAATTTCGAAGATATATTTAATAAGTTAATTCATTTCATGACTGAACGGAGTTCGGCAAACTTTCTTTTTTTAGACCAAAACGGAATAAAACATATAACAGAAGAAATATTTAAAACGATTGTGAATATTCAAACCACTGATTTTCTGTTTTTTATATCATCTTCAACATTGAGTCGGTTTAACGAAAATCCGGAAATAAAGAAATATCTTCACATTCCCGAAGAAATTATTTCATCTTCAGATTATTGCCATATTCATCGGAGTGTTTTGAAATATTACAGGTCATTAATTCCGGAAAATCGAGAATATTATTTATGCCCTTTTTCGATAAAGAAGGGGGCAAACATATATGGGCTGATATTTGGTACCGGCCATCTGTTAGGAATCGACAAATTTGTAAATCAATGCTGGAAAATTGATCCTCATACAGGGGATTCAAATTTTGATATTGATAATGACCAAATTGATGAAAACCAGTTGTCTTTATTTCCTGAAATTGACAGGCCAAAGAAAGTTCAGGGCTTTGAAAAAGAGTTAAAAGATGCAATACTAAGCGGAAACTTGAAGACCAATATTGATATTTATAAGTATTCGTTATTCAACGGTTTTAAAGCTGAACATGCAAGAAAGGTTCTTTCTAAGATGATAAAGGATAGGATTTTGCCTCATCAGAAGTTGAATGTTTCATATGGTTCATGCAAATTAGGGAATCAACCACAGAAAATAATAATTGGACCTAAATAATGAGCACAAAATCAAAAATTGAATGGACTGAGCTTACCTGGAATCCTGTAACGGGTTGCACAAAAGTCAGCCCTGGATGCAAAAACTGTTATGCAGAAAAGATGGCAAAAAGATTAAAAGCGATGGGTTCTCCCAACTACAAAAATGGATTTAATCTAACATGCCATGAGCACTTATTAAAACAGCCAATATCATGGAAAAAAAGCCAAATGGTTTTTGTGAATTCAATGAGCGATTTATTCCATGAATCGGTACCGGATGCTTTTATAATTAGAGTCTTCGAAACAATGAACTACTCTAATAATCACTGCTTCCAAATCCTTACAAAGCGATCTGATCGACTACAGAAAATAAGTAGTCTTTTAAAATGGTCTAAAAATATATGGATGGGCGTCAGTGTTGAAAATGCAGAATATTTGCACCGAATAGATGATTTAATAGAAACCAATGCATTTGTAAAATTTATATCCTTTGAACCTTTATTGGGGCCAATACCATCAGTTGATCTGAGTGGAGTCGACTGGGCGATTGTCGGTGGTGAATCTGGGCCTAAAGCTCGGCCCATGGAAAAAAGTTGGGTCTTGGATATTAAAAATGAATGTGAAAAAGCAAGGATTCCTTTTTTCTTTAAACA
>JAHJLN010000262.1 GCA_018821715.1 Pseudomonadota bacterium
AATAAAGTAATAATAAATTTAATCGTATTACTTTTATAAAAATGCTTTATCAACTATTTTTTTTATCTTTGTCAATCATTTTTTTAAATCTGGTTATTTTTTCATGTTCGATGTCTATCAGTGTTCTAAGTACCTTGCTTTGATTGACTCCGTACACCGCAGACAATTCGTTGACCTTGTTTTTTGTTTCCTCGTTGACCTTGAAGGAAATGGTTGTTTCTTTTGTTTGTATTCTCATTGAATCTCTTCCATTAAATATTTTTCAATTTGTAATACATTTTTTTATTGAAAAACGTATTACTTTTTTATCAGTATAAACCCTGATTTTAAAAAAAACAATGCCATGTTGTTCGGTAGTTGAAAACCTTATCCTGTTAACTATCAGGTAAAATATCGCGGGAATTTGAATTCTCAAGGAATTCTATTTTTTGGAATTACAAAAGTGTTGTGTTTTATGTGCAATTTTGCTGAAAATTTTCATTTTTTATAATAAAATATCAAGCATGGTTTTTTAATGAAAAAATGTTTTTATGTGGATCCGCACAACGGATTTACATAAAAACATCTTTGCCTGATTTGCAGCCTCCTCCTTTAATCCGGTTAATTTATTGCTCCGTTCCAGGGGCGAAAAGAATAAAAAAAATATTTTTTTAGAAGCACGGTAAAAAAATATTTCCCACCCTCCGGGTTTTTTTCTTGTCTTCCTTCCTCTCCCGCAAATTTACTGAAACCGGGATCAGGAGGTTAATTCACGATTAATAATACACCCCTGAAGGGCTTATCCCTCCGGGGGCAGGTTTTTGAAAAACCTGAAAACCAGGTGAATTTAACCACAAAAAAGGAGATTGAAAAATGAAGGAAATTAAAGAATTAACCAACAATCAGCTTATTGAACAGGTTCCGTCAATCGGAGCAGCAAACCCTTATTGTAACGTATCCGAAAGATACTCGTTTGTGCCGACCATTACGGCTGTCAATTTTTTGAGGGATGGCGGCTGGATACCTGTAATGGCAGGTCAGGCAGGCGTCAGGATACAGGAAAAAAACGGGTTTCAGAAACATATGGTCCGGTTTACCCGTCCGGATCTCGTTGTGAACGGTCACCGCATGGATCTTTTGCTGTATAATTCCCATGACAGGGGTTGTGCCTTCAAATTGATCGGGGGAGTTTTCCGTTTTGTCTGCACCAACGGCATGGTAATTGGGGACAAGGTTGCAGAATACAGTCATAAACATGTCGGATTCAGTCCAGATATGTTTATCGCGTCGGCTGAAAATGTCGGAAAACATATTGAAAAATCGGCAGGCGTCATTGAGGACTGGCAGACGATCCGGATGGAGGAAACAGAGCAGGATGTGTTTGCCATGGCTTCCCACCGGCTTATTTATGAAGATCCTGCAAATGCCCCGATTGAACCCCGCCAGCTTTTAACCTGGAGAAGATCTGAAGAAAGAACCAAAAAGGATTTATGGTCTCTTTTCAACAAGGTGCAGGAAAACATGATCAAAGGCGGGTTGCGCGGCCGGGGAACAACCGGCAGGAAAATGCGGACCCGTGGAGTGAAAGCAATCGATAAAGACAGAAAGCTGAATCAGGCCCTTTGGATTCTTGCCGAGGAAATGGCAAAGCTGAAAAAATCATAATCCATACGGCTCTTGTCGGGATATTTCCCGGCAAGGGCCTTTATTAATAGGAAAAATAAATGAATGAGCTGATGAATCAACTTACAACACCGCAGATGCTTGAAACCTATTCAAGAATATGGAGCAATTTAAAAGAAATTATCCGCCTGTTGTTTAAAACCACGATAACCGTTTTTGATACCGGGATTACAGGGCCTGTGTCTTTTAGCCTGGGGCTTTTCGTTCTTTTTCTTTTGGTCTATTGGACCAAAGGCCGAACACGTTATCTTTTTACGCGGATTATATATTTCAAGGTGGCCCTGGCTGTTATTTCGGCTGCTGCCAGGCACGCCCTGCCCTATTTCCATTAATGTTTGATTTGTTTTTTAATTGACATTACACGTTATGTGTAATATTTTATTTACAAACATGGTTATGCTTACTTGTGTAATTCAGGAGCCGATATGAAAAATCCTTTTATGTACAGCAATTTTGTAACCGGTCCTTCCTTTTGCAACAGAATAAAAGAACAAAAAGAGCTGCTGGAATTTATTGGTGCTTCACAAAACGTTTTGCTCTACTCCCACAGGAGAACAGGCAAGAGCTCATTGATAAAACAGGTTTTTAAAAACATAAAAGAACAAAAACTTGATATTGGAATGCTCTATATAGATCTTTACGGCACAACTTCTGAAAAAGAATTTATTACAAGGGTTTTTCAACAGCTGAACACATTGGAATCAAACACGGACAAGTTGCTGAACCTTCTAAAAAAAAGTGTTAACAAGCTTTCTTTTCAGATCGGTTTTGATCCGGTGACCAATTCTCCTACCATTGCACCCTCTTTCGTGGCTGCGGACGAAAATATGATCTTAAAAAACCTTATGGAGCTGCTTGAAAAGTTTTCTGAGAAAAGGAAACTTGTCATTGCTTTTGATGAGTTCCAGGAAGTGGCAAAATATTCAAACGCGGATTCGTTTGAAAAACAATTAAGGTCTTATATTCAGCAGCATTCCAATATCTGTTATGTTTTTTGCGGAAGTCAGCAGCATCTGCTTACGGCGATGTTCAAATCACAAACAAGGGCTTTTTATCAGCAGGCCGCAAGTTTCCCGCTGGGAGAAATTGAAACAGAACATTATATCCCATGGATGGAAAAACTGTTTAAAGACGGCAATTTTTCTATTGAGGAAGACAAATTAAAACAGATTGTTGATCAGCTTAAAAATCATCCCATGTATATTCAGTTGTTTTGTTTTTTTCTCTGGAAGGAATTACAGCAAACCCCTTGGACTGACGGGACAATAGATAAAATCGAACATGCGATGATCGAACAAAAACGCCTCGAATACCAAACTTTGTGGGACAATCTGTCGATCAACCAAAAGAAAACATTAAAGCTTGTCCTGCTCAACGACGGGCAAAATCTTTTTTCTGCAGAAGCTTTAATGGCGGTCAGTATTAAAACAGCCTCCATCGTCACACGGTGCCTGAAAAGTTTGTCTGAAAAAGAAATTTTAGTAAAAAACGGAAAATTTATAATTCAGGATATCTTCTTTAAAAAATGGCTTGCTTTGAGTGTTTAACATTTCGTTAGAATTTTATAACTTGAGCGCATTATGGAGCCTTGAAAGCCCGGGTTATTCTGCAAAGCCAATTCAAAATACCAATACAAATGATAACAATTTTCATTGAAAATTGTTATCATGGTTTGTTGCAAGTAATCGTAACTCTCTATTTTATAAATCCAAACTGAACGGCTAAACTCCGGATAATGTTGAAATTACCTTTGCATGTGGATAAAAACAGTGTTATGAAATTTCATAGGCTAAAAGATTTACGCAGATTGGATATCCTTAATTTCAATGTATTATCCAGTAATGATGTCCTGAATTTAACATCCGAATCTCAATTTTGGCACATGATATGAGAATGAATTAAATGACAAAAACTAAGACCTATGACAAGAAAATAATATTCCCTCTAGGCCCTCACCCACTTCCACCACACCCTTGTGGCATTCACTTAACTGCCACGGATCAAAACACTGCACACAATGTTCCGCATCGAGTGCTACAAGATGAACATTTGCAACCTGTGGGATTCACTACCACAATGGCCCAATGGATAGTGAATCATCACGTTAGCCCTGAAGCCATCGAGCGAGATCGAATTCGTTATGAAGCATTGACGAGACAGGGTCTTGTTGACCCTGTACAGCGCTTCCCTATTAACTCGAACACACAGAAAGGAAATTGGGCAGAGGTATTGCTCGCTGAGTATGTCTCCGCATCATGTACTGTCAAAGTGCCAGTGTATCGTCTTCGTTATAATCCAAACGTGGACCAGTCAATGAAGGGGGATGATGTACTTGCATTTGATCTCGATTCAAATCCTGTTCGTGTGTTAGTAGGAGAAGCTAAGTTTAGATCGACTCCTTCAAAAGCAGTAGTGGAGGAGCTTATTGACGCACTGGTTAGATCTCACTCGGGTAATATCCCTGCATCTCTGCAGTTTGTTGCTGATCGCTTATTTGAATCTGGGAACGAAGAGTTAGGAGCGAAGGTCATGTCTTGCAATGTGCTATTTGCGCAGGGACGTCTACAATTGGATTATGTTGGCTTACTCGTAAGCACAAGGAATGTTCATCGTCATATAGAGAGGAACGCAAAATTAAATATACATCGTCTTGCAGTAATATCGCTCGGGTTATCAGACCCTGAGGGAATTGTGGCCGCATCCTATATCAGGGCTGGTGAATACATATGAGTCTCTCAATCCAGAATGCTCGGGTTTTGGTGCAGTCGATGCGCACAAGGAGAATCCAAAATCTCGTAGCACAATCTAAGGCCAAGCAGGTCTTGAGAGAGGTACGCGAAGACCCCGTAAACTTCCCAAAATTTGAATCAGACCTTGATGATCGAGTCACGTTTATCGCATATGGTTTGTTGGCCGCCGGTTGTAGTCTGATTGAACGGAACGAAACAGCCGAGGGCCATGTGGAGTTGCATGCTGCCGCAGATATACTTGAGTCTGCACACAGCACAGAGATTGTTAACCATCAAGCAAGTGCGATGCACTGCCTAATCGGTGCTATGGCATTCTATGCTTGCGGCCAATATTCAAGGGCATTTGTACTGATAAAAAATATTGAAGCAATGACACCTTCGGCTGGTCTCATTGCTTCATACTTGCGGAAGGATCATACACGCCTAATCGATAAATTAAATGAAGTGTTACTTCCCCCAGTTCCGGTTTTTAACGAAAAAAGTCAGTTTGACGATTGGGCCCTTACAATCTGTGTAGCACGCTCATTATCAATAGCGACGGAACATGCCTTCTCAGGCCAGCCGGAACTTCTCTCAACTGCGGACACGATCCTTCATGATGCGATGACAATAAGCGAAGGAGCCTCACATCAGGCCTTTTGGTGGCTTGCTCGCTTGTTGCGGTTGATGCTCAAGGACTATGGTAAAGGGTCTTTGTGGTCTGTGCTACCACCTTTCTTTGGGCTGGATGGCAAGGCACAGGTGAACAGTTATGTAAAGCTCCTTGCATTCCAAAAGCCACCAGTGATTGAGTTGTGGCAATCTCAGACAGTCGCGCTACAGCTTGCCCTAAATCCGCAGAATATAGGAGGTGTAATCAACCTCCGAACCAGCGCAGGAAAAACCAGAGTCGCGGAACTAGCTATCCTCCATACGCTAAAGGCTGATCCAAATGCAAAGGTTCTATATCTTGCACCCTTCCGGTCGCTCGCCTTCGAACTGGAGAGAACTTTCAGCAAAACCTTAGCACCATTGGGATACTCCGTTTCGCACCTTTATGGCGGGTCACGCTTCAGTGGTGTGGATCGTGAACTGTTTAATGAAGGCCACATCACTATCGCTACGCCCGAAAAAACCAAAGCTATGCTGCGGTCTTCACCAGAACTTTTGGAGCCAGTAAAACTTGTTGTCATCGATGAAGGCCATCTTCTAGGGGACAATGAACGGAATGTCCGAAACGAAATGTTTCTCGAACACTTACGCCTTTTGGCTCGCATGCGTGGCGCAAGAATACTGTTACTTTCTGCTGTTCTTCCAAACGCCGAGGACTTGGCAGCTTGGGTTGGCGGAACTCCTGATGCTTTGGTGAAATCGAGTTGGAAACCATCAGCCGAGAGACGAGGAATTCTTCAATGGAGGAAAACAGGTGTCACTATTGAATGGTTAGGAGAGGAACGTAGTTTCAATCCGCATTTTATTGAGTTCAAAAGGGTGCCTCATGTGACACCCAAAGGAAAAATTACATCACGCGTCTTTCCCAAGAACAAAACGGAGGCCATAGCGGCAACAGCCACTCGACTTGCAACACTTGGTCCAGTTTTGATCTTCGCTGGACAAGCTCAGTGGGTGCCTTCCATGGTACGGGCGGTAATCCTTTCTCTCGGTCCTGAAGCACCGGTCCACCAGTGGCCTGATACAGAATGGCGGCTTCTTGATGCAGTTTGTAGAGAAGAGCTTGGCGATAATTCGTTGGAAATCACTGCAGCACGATTGGGAGTCGTGTGCCACAGCAATAAACTACCTCCTCAGGTTCGGATTTCCTTGGAAAAGCTAATGGCAAAGCATCCCCCAAGGATAATTGTCGCAACTACGACATTAGGGCAAGGGGTGAACATAGGTATTTCCTCCGTCATCGTAGCTACAACTTTTATTGGTGCCAAATTGCAGATCAGCAAACGTGATTTTTGGAATATTTGTGGGCGTGCTGGCAGGGCGTTTGTAGATGGCGAAGGCAAGATCCTGTATGCAATTGATGGAACCCGTAGCGCTTGGAATGTCAAAAACGATGAGGCAACTGCTGCAAAATATTTTGATATCATTCATATTGACCAGGTGGACAGCGGTATACTTCAGGTTGTACAATTTATGCGCGATATTGCCGCTAAATCTGGGGTCCCATTCGCGAGCCTATTGGAGATGGCAGCTAACGACAGTTTTGATCGATGCGGTGAAGATAGAGTGAACGTGGAAGGAGTCATGGATTGGATTGACGATCAGTTGTTGGCGTTGCATGTAGCATACAAGGGTGATGCCCCTGAGCTATCCATCGATTGGGTTGATGATGCATTTCGGGATTCACTTGCAGCCATTCAAGAGAGAGTTAGGCGGAAACCTGTCCATGATGACCAATTGATAAACTTCTTGAAGGCGCGGGCCATAGGTGTGCAACGGAAGGTTCCTTCGTCCGAGGCACGACGAGCGGTTATTTCATCAGGTCTTCCATTGTCGGTAGGCCTTTTGGCATTCAATCAGTTGGATATGTTTCGCGAAATGGTGGATCGTTTTTTAGCCTCTGGAGCTGACGCCGAGGCACTATGCGTTTTGGTCATGGAGTTTGAGGCTTGGGCTCGTCAACATGCGAAGATAATTGTTAAAGGAATACCCGAACAGGAGCAATTGGACAAAATTCGCCCTCAATGGCTTGGTGGAGGCCTATTAAGAATGATAGTCGAAACGTGTGGGGATAATGCCACGAGCATTTGCACCGATCTCTATGGCTATCAGCTTCCTTGGCTTTTACACGCAGTTGCCCAGAAACTTGACAAGCTATCCGAAGAAAATCGGATAGAGACGCTTGCCAAGGCAAGCCTTCTCGTGGAACTCGGTTTGCCAACGGAAGCTGCTGCCAAAGTCTTCTTGGCAGGAGTACGTTCCCGCTCAGCGGCTGTTGAGTTGAGCCGCTTTGTAACAAATCCCACCGCAAGTGTCTCCAAGATTCGAACGGCTTTGTTGAATTCTGTCACTGTGAAATCGCTTTCCGCTTCGATTTCAGCGTCGACTCTTGAATGGCTTCATCTTCTTTCGGCAGAACATGGGACTAAGGACGCAACACCTCCACAATGCGCAAGATTTCGTTTGGAAGCACCCAATGAGGTGGAAACTCTTCATTTGCGACAACTGTCGCCGGGTAATTCCATTGTTCTATGTTCGACCGATGCTCGGTTTAAGGTTGAAGTGAGAGCGACTGAACAATTGCCCTTCGACAATTTTGTAAATGACCTCCGTTTCATCTTCACACGAGAGGGTGATGTTTGGGTTAAACAGTGCCGAGACCCCCGCATCAATCATTAAGTATGAGAGGTTTTGAGGACTTGCCTGTATGTTGAAATGTGATGGAAAAGAACATTAAAGATATTGCTCAACAATGTTATTTTTCTGACAATCTTCAATTCAAGCATTTTCCCATTGTAATCTTATTAAAGATATAAAAAACATTTCACCACTTAAACTCAAGATTAATTATCGTTTGAACCTGGCGCTGGTTCATTGTTGAGAGGGAATGCGAGAGCATAAGCCCTCCCGGGTAAGGCTTAGTCAACCACCCGGTAGTGAGTCTGCCCAGCTTTTGGGAAGACACACGAGTCAAGCGAGGTGAAGAGTGTATGCTCTGAATCTGACCCATAGCCCCGAGAAATCTGAATTTTGGGATGGTGCCGATCCCCTGATAATAGGCGCAGGCAATACGGGAAGTACGTTCAAGACGAGTACCGACCGACACCCCGGGGTCGCAGACAGCATCGAGCATGACAACGACAGTGGAGTAACCAGGCGAGCATCGGAAGGTACCCAAAGGTTCTTGGTAAAGAATCCCAGATCGACGGGAGTGTAGCCGAGTATGGCCTACCGACATGAAAGGAGGAGGCCAAAAGACGCCGATGCGAGGGATGGAGACCGGTAATACCGCAACGGTTTAGCGATGAAGCAGCTAACCCCCTGCTGAGCGAAGGTCTCCACGGTCAATTGCCCGTGAAAGGAGAAACGTTGACACTATACAAGGAGTGAGAATCAATGAGTACAGACCTGACACGGATAGGAGAGAGGGCTCGCAGACAACCGGATTTAGTATTCACTTCGTTGTATCATCATGTGACGGATCTGGACAATCTGCGGGTTTGCTATCGATTGTTGGATGGCAACAAAGCCGTTGGTGTAGACGGCGTAACCAAGGAACAGTATGGAGAGAACCTTGAAGAGAATCTACAGGCGCTCTCTGACCGGTTGAAGCGGATGGGCTATAGACCCCAACCCAGACGTAGGAGTTATATACCAAAGCCGGGCAGTGAAAAGGGGAGGCCGTTAGGCATCAGCTGTTTTGAAGATAAGATAGTTGAACTGTCGGTTAAACAAGCCCTGGAACCGATCTACGAAGTTTTCTTTGAAGACAACAGCTATGGGTACCGACCCGGACGAAGTCAGCATTTATGTCTGGACACTCTGGGAAGAATAATCCAGCAGAAACGGGTGAGTCATATAGTGGAGTCAGATATTCGTGGCTTTTTCAACGAAGTCTCCCACAAATGGACCCTGAAGTTTTTGGGACATCGTATTGGTGATCCCCGTATACTGAGGCTGATCAGCCGTATGTTAAAAGGTGGAATAATGGAGGATGGGCTGGTCAAAGCCAGCGAGAAGGGCACACCCCAGGGCTCGATTTTATCTCCATTGCTATCGAACATCTATCTGCATTATGCGCTGGACTTGTGGTTCAACCGGAGGATCAAAAAGCAGTGTCGGGGAGAAGCATATTATTTTCGATTTGCAGATGATTTTCTGGCATGCTTTCAGTACAAAGGAGAAGCGGAATACTTCAGGAGTATTTTAAATGAAAGGCTGGAAGGTTTCGGCCTGGAAATAGCTGAAGAAAAGACGCGTTGCATCGAATTTGGACGTTTTGCGCGTTCTGATGCTCGAAGTCGTGGGCAGAAACCAAAGGAGTTCACTTTTCTTGGTTTCACGCATTATTGCGGTAAAACCAAGTTAGGGCACTTCAGGGTAAAACGACGTACCAGCCGTAAAAAGCTGGCACAAAGCTTGCGGAACTTCACCGAATGGGCGCGCAAGAGCAGAACTGTTCTGAGAAAAGGTGAAATGCTGCGGCGGGCAAAGATTCGCCTGTCAGGGCATTTGAACTATTACGCTATATCGGATAACTCACAAATGTGCTCTAAATACCGCCACTATGTAACGAGAATCCTGTTTAAATGGATCAATCGTAAGAGCCAAAGGAGGTCGTATACATGGAACGGGTACCTGCAGGTACTTAAATGGATTGGGTGGCCAAGAGTGATTATCCGTAAAAACCTGAATCCACATCGGAGATTGGGGGCTTTCTGAATAATTGATCGAAGAGCCGGATGTATGGGAAATCCGCTTGTCCGGTTCTGCAGAGGGACTGGGGAACAACCGAGGTTAAATCTGAGGAAGGCCCCGGTCTACTCGACAATGTCAAAAGAATTCAAAGACCTGAATCTCCAGGATACAAAAAATATTAAAAACAATAATTCAGACCAAAAGCGATTCTGGCAAATGCAAGTAGTCATGATCTTCTGTGATACCATTTATTCAACCAAATGATTTTTTCCAAAGGTGATTTTGAAATTTATTTACATATATCTTATATTTTGATACGAAATTATTGATCAAACTTTTTTTATTCTTTCAGGACGTAATGTGTAATTTCGCGTATACTCAACCCCTAAAAGAGAAGTGATGAATCTATAATAGCAAATGAGGATGTTGAAATGGAAAATATATTAGAGCTAATAACAATCAATGAGCTGCAAAAATATAAATTTTACATTCCTTCGTATCAGAGAGGTTATAGATGGGGTGAAAAAGAAGTTAAAGATCTATTAAATGATATTTCGGATTTCATGCCACGACTCGTAGGTGATTCAGATGAAAAAACTTGGTATTGTTTACAACCAATTGTTATAAAAGAACGAGAAGACAATGAGTTAGAAGTGATTGATGGACAACAGAGATTAACAACTATTTATTTGATTTTACACTATTTAAACCAAGATTTCATTGAAGCTAAAAGAGATAAATTATTCGAATTAGATTACCAGACAAGAAAGGATTCTAAAACCTTTCTTCAGAATTTAGGAGGGATACCAAATAACAATGAAAATATAGATTATTTTTATATATCTGAATCATATCAAACAATCACTAATTGGTTTGAAGAAAAAGGTGGTAATTTTGACAAAGGAGAATTTCGTTCAAAATTCAAATTCAATTCAAAGGTCATTTGGTATCAAAGTTATGAAGAAGACTCGATAGCGATATTTACAAGAATAAATATTGGGAAAATTCCACTGACTAATGCCGAACTTATTAAAGCTTTATTCTTAAATAGTTCTAATTTCGAAAAAGGCGATCTCAAAAAACTTAAGCAAAAACAATTTGAAATTGCATCAGAGTGGGATAATATTGAGCATTCATTACAAAACGACAGATTGTGGTATTTTATAAATCAAAATAAAGTATCTACTAATCGGATAGAATTAATATTTGATTTAATGAACAGCAAAAAAGATCCAACAGATCAATATTCTACATTTAGATTTTTTAATGAAATATTTAAACATAAGACTCAAGAGATAATCGAAAAAAAGTGGTCAGAAATAAAACAGTATTTCCAACGATTTAATGAGTGGTTTAATGAACGAGATTTGTACCATAAAATTGGATATCTGTTATGTGTTGAAGCAGTTAAAATAAGCAATTTATACCAATATTCCAGTATATTAACTAAGAAAAATTTCAAAAATCGTTTGGATGGTATCATAAAAGAAAACCTAAAAAATATAAATTTAAGTGATCTGCAATATGGTGATAAAAATATTAAAAATATTTTGTTGCTATATAATATTTTAACAATGCTAAACAGTGAAAAAGACCAATCATATTTTCCATTCGATATCTATAAAAACGAAAAATGGGATATTGAGCATATTACCTCAGTAAAAGATACCCTCCCTGAAAAGAATAGAGATAGTTGGCTAAAAGATGCAATTGCATTTATTGATTCTTCAAGAAACGATGGACCATCGTTGATTGAAAGAGCTAATAGTTGTGATTGTGATGACGATGAGAATTTTAAAAAACTTTTTGAAGATATAGTGGCGCATTTTAATTCTGAATTAAAAGATGACGATATAAATGACATTTCAAATCTGACTCTTTTAGACTCTGAAACGAACAGAGGTTATAAAAATGCTGTATTCCCTCTTAAAAGAAAAACAATTATCAAAAGAGACAAAGCAGGGGTCTTCATCCCAATTTGCACTAAAAATGTTTTCCTAAAATATTTTAGTGATTATCCCCCTAAAATTTCATTTTGGACCCAAGATGATAGAGAAAACTATGAAAAAGATTTAGACAGGGTTCTTAACGGTTACATAAGCAATTGAGGCAAAAATGACTGACTATAGATATAAAGGAAAAATACTGAGCTTTTGGCAGCTGATAAATCTCTATACAGTAGAAATTCCTATAATTCAAAGAGATTATGCTCAAGGAAGAGAGGATAAAAAAGAAATAAGACTAAATTTCCTAAATGCTTTATACAAAAGTATCGATGATGAAAAGAGTATACAACTTGATTTTATTTATGGAAGCAATGTTGAAAATATTTTTCAACCATTAGATGGTCAGCAAAGATTAACAACCTTATTTTTATTACACTGGTATGCTGCTATTAAGGCTAATAATAAAGATGAAATCGACATTCAAATTTTAAACAAATTTAGCTATGAAACAAGAATAACCTCTAGAGATTTTTGTAAAGCCCTTGTGAATAATATCCCCTCTCTTAAAGATATAGAAAAAGAAGAATTAAGCCACATAATTATTGATTCTTCTTGGTTTTATCTTTCTTGGAAAAAAGATCCAACGATTGATTCAATGCTTAGAACGATTGATGATATTAACAAAAAATTTCATGATACTGATAATTTATGGGAAAAACTAGTTTCAAATGATAAATTGATCTGTTTTTATTTTGTAGAACTTGAACATATTGGGCTTACAGATGATTTATATATAAAAATGAATGCAAGAGGCAAACTCCTTTCTCCATTTGAAAATTTCAAGGCAATCTTTCAAAAATACATGAATGACCAAAAATGGGAGCAGGATAAAAAAGCAACTGAAACCTTTGCTTTTAAAATAGATACAGAGTGGACGGATTACTTTTGGAATAGCTTTAAAAAAGATAATAGCATTGATGACGCTTTAATTAGATTCATTTCAACTGTAGCTATGATAAGACAATCTATTGACAAAACAGATGATAGAATATCTATAATTACCAAACTCCAAGACAATCCGAATACCGTTCGCCCAGAAAATTTTTCCAGAAGTGGTTTTAATTATCTTATAGATTGTTTTGAGATTTATAAAAAAATTATAACTGAAAAAAACAAACTTGATTTGAATTTTCCTATGTGGCGACATAATCCAAAAACCAGTATTATATCTGAGATTGTTTTTGAAGATAATATTTTTAGCCAAATCAACAGTGCATCATATACACAAAAAGTATTGTTTTACGCTCAAACAGAATATCTCCTTAAAGCAAATGAATTTAATTTTGACCAATTTCAAAATTGGATGAGAGTAATAAGGAATATAGTGTCAAGAGGAAATATCGAGAAAAGTGGGAAAAGACCCGATATTATCCGTAGTCCGCAAACTTTTGATGGAGTTATTAATTTGATATCTGAACTGTCAAAAGGCTGTGAAAATATCTATGATTATCTTTCTTCAAAGGGAAAACGAACTTCATCTTTTGCTAAAGATCAAGTTGATGAAGAAATAATAAAGGCTAAATTGATAACGAACGATATCAATAACAAACAGGTAATTTTTGAAACTGAAGATAATGATCTTTTAATGGGTAGAATAGATTTTGTTTTACATTGCATTGATTTTGATTATGATAAAATTGAAACCTTTGATCTCGAAAAATTCAAAAAAATTCAAAAAGCAATTTCTAAAAATTTTCAGAAAGACTCGGATGTATCAAATGAATTGAGAAGAG
>JAHJLN010000263.1 GCA_018821715.1 Pseudomonadota bacterium
TATATATATGATATGATGACCGCCTTATAAATAAAATTTAAAGGATACAGAACTTGAAAGAATTAAAAGGATCCCAGAAGAAATATTTAAGAGGGCTTGCCCATAGCCTGAATCCGGCTGCTTTTATTGGTCAGAAAGGCGTTACCCCGACCCTGGTTGCAGAGATTGACCAGGCCCTTGAGGCCACTGAGCTGATCAAAGTCAAATTCAATGACTTTAAAGAAAAGGATCAGAAAAATGCGTTGGCAGAACAGATTTCAAAAGACACCCGATCCCATATCGCCGGAATGATCGGGCATGTGGTGATTTTATACCGGCAAAATGGTGATGTGGAAAAACAGCAGATTAAATTACCCTGATGATAAAAAACACAGCAGTTCGGTTTTCAGCCCTTATGGGAAACAGTATGAAGCTGGATGGGGGCGCCATGTTTGGCAATGCCCCCAAAGCCCTTTGGCGCCGCTGGATGCAGCCGGATGATCACAATATGATCCATATCGGGTCAAGAGCCCTTTTGATTGAAACAAAAGAGGACGTCATCCTGTTTGAAACCGGCACGGGTGCTTATTTATCCCCTGACATGAAAAAACGGTTTCAGATTGTTGAAAGCCACCATGTGCTGTTGGAATCATTAAGCAAAAAGGGGCTTACCCATGAAGATATCACCCATGTGATTCTTTCCCATCTTCATTTTGATCATGCCGGCGGCCTTTTAAGAGAATGGCAGGAGGGCCAGAAAAAGTTAGAACTTCTTTTTCCCAATGCAAAATTTTTTGTGGGAAAAGCAAATTTTGAGAGATCGCGCACCCCTCATATGAGAGACAAAGCCTCATTTATTCCGGGACTGGCCACTCTTCTTGAAAAGAGCAACCGTTTGACGCTTTTAACGGATAAAGCTGTTTTGAATCTTGATGACCTTCAAATTGAATTTATTGAAAGCCAGGGGCACACACCGGGAATGATTCTGTCTTACATTCAAACCCAGGGCCGGAAAATGCTTTTTGCAGGAGACATTGCTCCTGGACATGCCTGGATAAATCTTCCGATCACCATGGGGTATGACAGATTTCCCGAAGGCCTGATTGATGAAAAAAAACAGGTATTCCTTCGCGTTTTTAAAGATGACGCGTGGATTTTTTATACCCATGATAATATTTATGCTGCTTCTAAACTCTTATTTGATGAAACATTAAAAAGATTTCAACCGGTTGATTTAATCAAAGACCTGGATCATCTTTAAACCGTGAGATAGCTTTAATATTCCCCTTTAATTTAAAAATTCCATTGTCTGTTTCTCAGACCAGTAACGGTTTTGTTTGTTAAAAGAGATAAATCCCACATGCCCGCCGGATTTGGGCATTAAAAGCGTTACATGCCTGTTGGACCCGGCTTCTTTTTCCGGGAAACACGCCTGGGGTAAAAACGGGTCATTGACTGCATTGACAATGAGGGTGGGGACAGTTATATCGGGAATATAAGGTTTGCTGGAACATTTTTTCCAATAGTCGTTAGCATTTTTGAATCCGTGGATAGGCGCTGTATATCGGTCGTCAAATGCTTTAAAATCTTTTATTTTTTCATATCCTTTATCATCGATTTGTCCGGGCAGAAGTTTCATTTTTGCTTTTATTTTTTCATGCAGCAGGACTAAAAATCGTTTCATGTATAGTTTGTTCACAGGTTTTGCCAAAGATGCGGCACTTTCTTTTAAATCACAGGGCACGGAAAACACGACTGCTTTTTTTACGATGGGGTCAGGGGTTTCTCTGCCCAGATGCAAAAGGGTCAGGTTGCCGCCGAGGCTGAAGCCGACAAGGGCAATCTCTTGATAATCAAAACGGTTTTTGGCATGATCAATCACCCGGGCAAGATCATCGGTCACCCCGTTGTGATAGGACCGAAGTCGGCGGTTGGGTTCGCCGCTGCAGGATCTGTAATTCCATGCCAGAGCGTCCCAGCCGCCATGGTTAATGGCTTTTACCATCCCTTTGACATAGGCACGGCTTGAATTGCCTTCAAGCCCGTGGGAGACAATGGCAAGTCTTTTGTGGCCATGGGTGGACCAGTCAAGGTCAAGAAAATCATTATCAAAAGTGGTAATTCTTTCTCTTTCATACCAGACGGCTTCAACTTTTCTGAAAATCACGGGGAAAATAGTCTGGATGTGGCCGTTTCCAAAAAGAAAGGGTGGCGCATAAATATTATCCGGCACTAAAAGGCTCCTTATTTGTACTGTTTAATTGTTGATAAGTTTGATATATTATTTTTCCTGTGATGTAAAATTTAATTTAAAATAAGGATACCGCTTAACCCATGAAGGTTGGAATTATCGGCCTGCCCCAGACAGGCAAAAAAACATTGTTTCAGATTTTAACGGGAAATGAGATTAAAGAAGCGTCCAAGGCATCTAAACCTGTTCCCGGCGCTGCAGATATTCTTGATTCAAGATTCAATCAGCTAGTAGACATGTATGACCCCAAAAAAAATGTCCGGGCAAGAATTGATCTTGTGCTGCTTCCCAAGATGGAGGCTGAAACCATCTCCAAAGGTGAAATCTTTCGGGATATTGCAGATATGGATGCCATCTGCCATGTGGTCCGGGCTTTTGAAGATGATGCCATTTATCATGCTCAAGGGTCTGTGGATGCCATGAGAGACTTTGATATGGTTAATTCCGAGCTGATCATGCATGACCAGATATTTGTTGAAAAACGGATCGAACGCCTTGAAGCCATGGTCAAAAAGATAAAGGACGAGGATCAGCAAAAAGAACTTGTGTTGATGCAAAAGCTCAAAGGCATTCTTGAAGAGGAAAAACCGTTAAGGCTGACCCAGTTGACGGATGATGAAGAAAAGATGATCAGAAGCTATCCCTTTATTACAAGGAAAAAGCTGGTCATTGCCGTTAATGTGGCTGAAGAGGATCTTGACAATAAGACCCTTTTGTCATCTTTTCAACAAAGTTGCGAAACACAGGATATGGAGGTTATGCTGGTATCTGCAAAAGTTGAGGCGGAAATTGCCCTGCTGGATACCCAGGAAGAAAAAGATGAATTTTTAGAAGACCTTGGCATCAAAGAGACTGCCCTTGAAAGCTTGACAAAACTGTGCCTGAAATCTTTGGACCTGATTTCCTTTTTTACAGTTGGAAAAGATGAAGTCCGGCAGTGGCTGGTAAGAAAGGGCGCAAGAGCACCCAGGGCAGCAGGGGTAATTCATTCTGATCTTGAAAGGGGCTTTATTCGTGCAGAGGTATTTAAATATGCCGACCTCATGGAAGCCGGCAGTGAAGCAGACTTAAAAAAGGTCGGCAAAATTTATGTGGAAGGCAAAGATTATGTGGTAGAGGATGGAGATATTTTAAATATCCGCTTTTCTGTCTGATATCAAAATTTGAAGCCCAACGGCTGTAATCGAAAAAAGGATCAGGCTTTTTTACCAGTTGTCGACAGGGCGGATCAATGATTCCATCCCCAGTTTCTTCTTTAAATCAGACGCGGCTTTCTGGGCTGCCGTCTGATTTAAATAGGTGCCGGACCTTACCAGATACCAGGTCCTGTCGCTTGAATCTTTCAGGACCAGTATCCGTGAATCAAACCCGTTCATGGCAAGTTTTTTTTTCATCTTACGGGCATTTTCCTGACCCAGGAATGCCCCTGTCTGAACGGCATACCCTGAACGGACCGCTTTGGTGTTTTCAGGCGTAATTTTTTGTTGGTCAGGCGATTCTTTTTTTTCAAGCTTTTGCCTTAACAAATCAAGCTTCTCTTTTGAATATGTATTTTGAGGGTCTTGCCGGATGGCTTCTTCATAGGCTTCAATAGCCTTTTTATTGTCGCCTGTCAAAGCCAGAAGATCGGCCTTGTAGCACAGCGCCCAGTAAAAATCAGGCTGCAGGTCCAGTGTTTTAGACAGATCATCAAGGGCTTCTGTCTTCCTGTTCAGTTCGGAAAGACACAGCGCCCGGTTAAAATAGGCTACAGCGTTATCCGGCGCCATTTCGATTTCGATATCATAGTTTTCAATGGCTTTTTCATACTCTTTTTTATAATACCAGGCCACACCCAGATTGCTGTAAAGTCCTTTCAACTCAGGAAACAATTCTTTGGCTTTGTTAAAATCTTCTATGGCAAGATCATACTTTTCCTGCTTCATAAAGGTCACGCCGCGGTTCTTGTAGGCATCTGCATTGCCCGGAGCAATCTCGATCAGCTTTGAAAATGAATCAATTGCTTGCTGGTATTGGCCTTGTTTGAAAAGAAGGACACCGTCATCAAACAGTTCTTTTTGGGTTTGTGCATAGGCAGATATATACAAACACAAGGTCAGTAAAATTAAAAACAGGATTTTTTTCAAGAGAGTACTCCCTTTTTATTTGTTTTAACTAAGTTTTATATTATATAACTGAGTATGCTAAATTCAATAAAAAAATATTTAAAAAAAGCAAAGGAAGAGGTTTCCAAGGAATATTCTATTAATTCTTCCGAGCAAATAGGTTCTCAGGAAAATGAATTCAATGATTTGGAACATAAAAAACTGCCGAAAATATGGACAGGAGTGGATCTGGATGGGACATTGGCTTATTATGACAGGCTGTCCTCAAGTGATAAGATAGGAGAGCCGGTTCCGGCCATGATAACCCTGGTTAAAAAAATGATTCACAATGGTATCCGGGTCAAGATCTTTACCGCCCGGGCTCAAGATCCTGATCAACTGCCGATAATTCGAAAATGGCTCAAAGACAATGACCTGCCTGAACTTGAAATAACAAATATAAAAGACTATTATACCCATAGGATCTATGATGACAGGTGCATCCAGGTTGAGAGAAACACAGGCCGCTTGATTGTCGATAATTAATCTTTTAAAGGACTTAGGTTAATATGAAGTATATTTACTACATTATTGCGATTGTGATCGTGTTTTCCGGTTTGGCAGCCTATGGGCTGTTTGACACACGACTTGAAATTTCAAAACCCTATTTATCCGTAAATGACAGGATTGTTTCTGAAAAAGAATTTGAAAAAATGATGGAAAGAAAACCTGGCTACATGACCCGGGAACAATTTGCCGATTCCATCATCGATAAACAGCTGCTGATCCAGGAAGCCATCAAGATGGATATTCATAAGGAAGAAAGTTTCAGACGGTCTGTTGAAAATTTTTATGAGCAGTCTTTGATCAAAATTCTTCTGGATCGAAAACTTTCTTCTCTGGTGGTCGATGTCACCAATGATGAGATTTCCAAATATGAATCCTTCCTTGAAAATAAACTTGTATTAACAAAAACAATGTATCCAAGCCTTGCGGATGCACAAAAGAAAACTAATGAAACCGTTCAGAAGATTGAATCGGATTTTATTAATTTGTCAGATGATTTGAAATTTATTGTATTAACCCTTGAAAAAGGCGCATCTTCAAAGCCAAAGCAAAGGGGTATGGAGGGTGTTGTGATGTACCGGCTGGACGATACCCTTAAAAAAGATGTCTCTCAAGCAGATCAAACAAAAGAATTTGATATCAAAAGGGTTTCTCTTTTTATTCAAGACAAGAAAAAAGAACAGCTTCTGGACGAATGGACGGACAATATAAGACAATCCGCAGAAATTTGGAGGAAAAAATGAGTCATTACCCTCAATATAAGCGACGAAATTATTTTATAAACAAAGAATTTCAAGGCCGGTATATTTTTAATTATTTTCTTCTGGTTACCATTGGCAGTCTTCTCTTCATAGGGATATTCAGCTTTTTTTCTTCAAATACGCTTTCCATTGCATATGATAATTATCAATTGCAGCTTGGGGTGACACCCGGGATCTTGTTTAAAAAGATTTTAAGCACCCAGTGGCTGTTTATCGTGCTGGGCGGTGGAGCAGTGATTATTATGACGCTTTTATTGACCCACCGGGTGGCAGGTCCTTTTTACCGGTTTGAAAAAACCCTTGATGCCATGGTTGAAGGGGATATTTCACATAAAATTGTTTTACGGCAAAAAGATGAAGGCAAAGATCTGGCACAAAAAGTAAATGCCTTTAATTTTATTCTGGGCGACAAGCTGTCCCTTATAGAAAGTTTTAATTCCAGCATTGCCGTGACATCTTTGCAGCTGAAAAAGGCGTTGGAAGATTCCGGGCAGGATGTTGAAGCATTCATACCGTTTTTAAATGAAATCCTGGACAGCCAAAAAAATATTCAAACCATGATCAATGACTATACTTTTTCCAGGGAAAAACTATAGGAACGATTATTGATGAATCGTTTCAAATTCATAGCTGCCGGTCTTGTTTCGACAGTGATATTCTTTTTGCCGCTGGATGCACGAGCCGTTGAGCTTGAGTCAAGATATGCAACCATTGCCTATTCTGATTATCGTGATTTAAGAGACTTCAATGATTCCCTGTACATGGGGCGGCTGAAGTCAGGCATGACAGGCAGCCGCGACACCATAGAAGATGAAGTGATTTCAAAGATCAATTTTATTGTTGAAAAGGTAATGGTTGTCTTAGATATGTTCCCGCCGCAACTGAAGTTTTCCATCGTGATTCATCCGGGCGAAAAACAGGTGCAGCAGGATTTTAAGCGACTCTACAAAATAGATGTAGATTATATTGCATTTTATTCCCCCTCCCAGAACAAGGTGTTTTACTCGGCAGATAATGCCACCCTGAGAGTTGTTTCCCATGAAATCGGTCATGTGGTTGCAGAAAATTATTTTACCATTTCTCCTCCCCAGAAAATTCATGAGGTCATGGCACAATTTGCAGAACAGCATATTACGGATTGATTTTTTTGATCATCTTTAACGCGGTTTTATTTCCCGGCTCGAGAAGAAGGGCATGATCATATTTATCCAGGGCTTTATACAAAATACCCTGCTGATAATACAGATCGCCTAAAGAAACCTTTATACCGGCATCCATTGGAAACATTTTTTCCGCTTTTTCCATGGTCTGCATTGCGTTTTGAAGGTCATTGTGTTTTTTAAAAAACCAATACACCTTAAAGAAATGAGACCTTGCAATTCTTTCCTGATTCTCTTGCGACTGAGATGATGCGGGGGTTGTTTTGATTTTTTCTATCAGATCAAGAGAGGCGATATATCGGTCAACTGCTTCCCGGGTTTTCCCGGTATCATATAAAAATCCTGCAAAGGCAATGGACGGTCCCGGCTTGTCCGGGATGGCTAGTTCAATACTTTTAGCGTCAATTCCAGAGACAATCATGGCGGTCAAGGCACGGTCCATATACTTTTCATCCAGATCCAGCGCCCTTTTTATATACTGAATACCCTGTTGAATGTCATTTTTCGTAAACAGCCAGGCGGCATACTCAAATGCATATTCCGGATTGCTTTGATCATAAACCATGCTTTTTTGAAATGCGATTTCAGCTTTTTCAGGTTCATTTCCAAGGGCAAGAAAGGTTGCAAATCTGTTCAAATGCCTTGAATTTAAGGGGTCAAGAAAAAGGGAGGTGATAAAATAATTCTTTGATCTTCCGGTATCATTTAAAAACCAGGCCGTGTTGGCGATGGTAAATGGATAGTCTGCATGAAGCGGGTCAAATTTTGAGGCAAAAGTTGCAACGGTTTCAATTTTCTGGAGTATTTCAACCGGCGTTTTTGTGCTCATGATATAGTTCTTGATATTTGAATAGTAAAACATTCCCAATAAATTTGAACCATTATATAAAAGGACAAAAACCGTTATCATACACAAAAGTAGACCTGAACCCATTCTTTTGACGGTGTTGTCTATGATCAAAAGTCTTGTTTTTGGGGTCTGTTTTCTTATGTTTGTATTGGCAGCACAAACGGCAATGCCGGCCACAAAAAAGAACCAGAGCCCATTGGCCCCGATGTGCAGGTTAAAGTCGGTAAAACTGTGCAAAAGAAGGGACGTTAAGGCTGTAATACTGCCCATATAAAGGTAAATCGAAAAAGCATCCCTTCTTTTTAAAAACATCTGATAGGTTTTCAAGAAAAGGGTAATCAGAAAAGATGCAGCAAGGATAAACGCAATCATGCCGCCTTCTGCCAGAAGTTCAAGATAATCGTTATGTGCATGGGCCAGGAACAGCGGGGTTTTCATGGAACGATGCAGGGGATAAATGTGTGAAAAGGTTCCCATGCCCGACCCGGTGATTTTATAATGGCGGATGATCTCCTTACTGTCCTGCCAGAAGTCAAGTCTGGATTCATAGATGATACCCTGGGCATTTTTCAACCTGGCAAACCGGTCGAAAATCTGGTCCCAGCCGAACCATCCGATTGAAAGAGCGGTTAATATGATCACCCCTAAGATCAGTGTGGTGTTTCCTTTGCTGATTTTGCGTTTTAACAGCAGAAGGGTAAACAATATCAAGGACAGACAGGTGCTGATCATGGCACCTCGAGAAAGACTGACAAAGATGGAGACAACAATTAATAAGGCCGAAGTTCCGATCAAAATATGAATATTGGCTTTTTCCTGGCTGAAGATTTCAGCAATGCCTTTTATTAAAGAGGTGTTTCCAATTCTTGGCCGGTAAAATAAAAAAAGGCCCAGAACAATGGGAAACATCAATTCCATTAATCCGGCATAATGATTGTGGTTCACATAAGGGCCGACAATAATGGAATTCTTCGGCACATGCCTGAACCACAAGGCCATATCTTCAGTCAGATAAAACTGCAGGATGGAAGAAAAGGCAAGAAGCCCGCCAAAAAGTGTGATGACAAGGACAGTGGTCTGGAGCATTTTTTTCTGGCTGAGCAATTGCACGGTTAATATATAGAACATGACATAGGTGGAATA
>JAHJLN010000264.1 GCA_018821715.1 Pseudomonadota bacterium
ACAACCCTTCTTCGGCAGGGTCAGATTTTGTTTGCTTATTCATGGTTGAACGGTATAATCAGACAACCTGCTTGTTGATAAGCCTTTTGCGAAAAGAGCAAGAAATAAGGAGAAAACAATGAGTTTATTCAGACGATTCTATATTTCCCTGTGTATTTTTTTAATGCTGGTCTCCGTTGCCATGGCACACGGATGGATGGCACCCAAAAAAGAATCCATGAAAGAAAACCCAGTTAAAAAAGATTCCCTTTCAATCAATCTTGGGAAAACCCTCTTTTCTCAAACCTGTACAGGCTGCCATGGTGAAGATGCCAAAGGATTGAATCCAGAAGCAACCGGTCTTGATACCCGGCCGCCGGACCTTACGCAAAGCATCAAAACGCACACTGATGGAGACCTTTTCTGGAAAATAAGTACCGGACGAAAGGACATGCCTTCTTTTAAGGACGAGTTTGAGGAAAAAGAAACCTGGAGTATTATTCATTTCATCCGTACACTTGGACAGACGATCCAACCCGTGGCCGCAATAACTGAATACGCGCTTACCATTGAGATGCAAAAAATTACGATCAACGGCAAAACAGCACAGGGAATGACCATTAACGGCTCCATCCCAGGACCGGAACTCAAATTCAAAGAGGAGGATATTGCCCGGATAAAAGTTCATAATAAGATGACGACGGATACATCGCTTCACTGGCATGGCCTGCTGGTCCCGCCTGGTATGGATGGTGTCCCGTATATCAGTTTTCCTCCCATCAAACCCGGGGCAACGTTTACCTATGAGTTTCCCATTCGCCAGAGCGGAACTTACTGGTATCATTCTCATACCCATCATCAGGAGCAAAAGGGCCTTTATGGCGCCATTGTCATTGAGCCGAAAACCAGCATCCGGCATACGGATCTGGATGCGGTTGTTTTATTGTCCGACTGGACGACGGAAGACCCGAATTCAATTCTTAAAACCCTTAAAAGGGGCAGTGAGTGGTATCCCCTCCAGAAAGGCAGCAGCCAGAGTATTATCGGTGCTGTAAAGAAGGGAGCCCTGGGCAGTTATTTCAAGCGGGAATTATTGCGGATGCCCCCCATGGATATAGCAGATGTGGCATATGATTATTTCCTTGCAAACGGAAAACCTGAAACATTTCTATCGGCTGCGGCCCATGACATGGTGCGCCTGCGGATTATCAACGGTTCCGCCACAACCTATTTTTACCTGGAATTTGCAGGCGGTCCCCTGAAGATCATCAGTGCAGACGGGCAAACGGTTCAACCTGTCAATCAAAAACGATTTCTTGCGGGTGTGGCTGAAACCTATGATGTCCTCCTTTCGCCACCGGGTCCGGGGTCCTATGAATTTCGTGCCACTGCCCATGACGGTTCAGGCTTTTCTTCTGTATGGATCGGGTCGGGGAAACGATTTGCCGCCCCGGATATCCCTACGCCCAACCTTTATCAGGCCATGGAACAAGGAGATTTAAAAACCGCTTTCGCCCTTACCCCGAATAGCAGCATTGGGATGACGGACCGGATGATAGAACATGGACAGTTTGACACTCCCGGCATGACGGGAATGAAAGATATGGGCGGGATGAGCAAAATGGAGGAGATGAAAGAGACAAACACCATGGGCGGCATGGACGAGATGAAAGGCATGGCCGGCATGGATACCATGCAGCAGGAGCCGGCATCACCTGAAACGGCAATGGCAGATATGCCAGAAGACGGCGGCATTAGCCCTGAGCGACCCTGGCCCCCGTATGCTGTTCTTCGCTCTCCTGGGCCCACCTCTTTTTCCAAAGACAAACCTGTCAGAAAAATTCGGATCACCCTGGACGGGGATATGGAAAGATATGTCTGGCTGTTGAACAATAAAGTGCTTTCTGAAAGTGATGCCATCCACATTAAAAAAGGAGAGATTGTAAGGTTTATCATGATCAACCGCACCATGATGCACCATCCCATGCATCTTCACGGTCATTTTTTCAGGGTAATTAATGAGCAGCAAGATCATTCTCCCTTAAAACATACGGTTGATGTTGCCCCCATGTCCACAACCATAATAGAATTTAATGCCAATGAATTCGGAGACTGGTTTTTTCACTGTCACCTGCTCTACCACATGGCCAGCGGCATGGCCCGCATGGTTCATTATCAGGGGTTTGAACCGCCTGCTGAAGTCACGGCAATCCAGGGAACCCTTTTTAAAGACCCCTGGTATTTCTGGGGACAGGCAGATGCATTAAGCAGCATGACCGAGGGGTTTTTAAAGGTGTCCAACACCCGGAATATTGTAACGGCTCAATGGCAGGCCGGATGGCAGGATGTTGATGACACCCAATGGGAAGGCATCCTGACACTGGATCGATATGTCAATCGCTTTTTTACGGTCTTTTCGGGGATAACAGCACAGGGAGAAGATGACCATATGGATAACCCGAGAGGCCTCTTTGGGTTTCATTATCTGTTCCCTTTAAATATTGAATCAAGGACATGGATTGATACAAACAGGGATCTTCGCTTTCTCCTTGATAAAGAATTTCAGCTTACGCCCCGGCTCAGCCTTAATATGGAAGCTGAATACGATACTAAGGAAAACTGGGAGACCGCCTTTTCCCTTGGCTATCTGATTCACAAACAGATTTCATTGATCATTAAATGGCATTCTCAATTCAAATGGGGTGCCGGCATTTGCATTCGATTTTAAGTCTGGTATTAATTTTGCTTTTACTTTTGCATTCAGTATCATAGATTAAACAGTGATAACCGTTTATTTTTTAACCTGCAAAAAAAGGGGTTCATTCTATCTTTATGAAAAAACTTAATTTTACAGCCAGAATCCCCCCCCTCATTCTCATTGGAACCATTATTGTCCTGTTCCCTATTTTTGCTTATATGACAATCGATAGAATCAACAAGCAGGAAGCACAGAGCATACGGCTGCTTGTTGAAAAAAGCACGGCACTGATCAGGGCATTTGAAGCCGGCACTTACACCGGGATGATGAACATGGGCTGGAGCAGGACGGCCATGGAAAACCTGTTAAGTGAAACAGCTGCATTGCCGGATATTGTTTATCTTTTTATTGTGAATAAAAAGGGCGCTGTCCTGGCCCATAACAAAAAAGAAAAAGAAGGCCTGATTTATGGCCGTGACATGGATCTTCCAAGCCTCATCTCCTCTGAACAGACAGGCTGGAGGATTATAGAGGATGAGAACGGCAGCAAAGTGTTTGAGGTGTATAAAAAATTCTCTCCCATCAAGCAAAAAAAAATCACTCCGTCACCAGGAATGATGCCCATGTATCAACGGATGCATGGCAAAGGGGTTAACACTGTCGATCAGTATGAAAACACGGTTATTTTTGTGGGACTTGACATGGCGTTGATCACACAGGCAGACAAAGGCGATACCCAGCACAGCATCATGATGGCGGTGATCCTGGCGTTAATCGGGTTTACCGGATTCGTTCTTGTCTTTATCGTCCAGCGGTATACTGCAACACGGTCCTCTCTTTCCAGGATCCAGATTTTTTCCGACAACCTGGTTGAAAACATGCCCATGGGCCTGATCGCCACAAATATGAACAAGCGGATTGTCTCTGTTAATCCTGCGGCAAAATCCATTTTAAATATCAGGCCGACTGCGGGCCAAAAGGATTTTGATGCAGTCCTCCCGGATGAGCTTGAAACCTTGCTGCAGTCCATTAGTAAAAAAAAGAATCTCATTGAAAAAGAGGTTCACATCAGCGGCTTAAAGAATCAGCCCATTATTCTTGAGGTCATCGCAAGTCCGTTATATGACAAGGAAGGTATTTCCCTTGGGTCACTGCTGATTTTAAGGGACAAGACCGAACTGAACCGTTTAAAGATCGAAATGGAACAGAACAAACGGCTTGCAGCCATCGGACGACTGGCCGCAGGCGTGGCCCATGAAATACGAAACCCCTTGAGTTCACTGAAAGGCTATGCCACTTTTTTCAAGGAAATTTTTGAAAAAGGTTCTGAAAACTTCGCTATTGCCGATGTGATGATAAAGGAAGTGGACCGGTTGAACCGGGTGGTCAGCGAACTTGTTGAACTGGCAAAACCGGTAGCAGTATCCGGGAACCCGGTTGACATTCAAACCCTTATCAGGGAAAGCATTAAACTCATAGAATTTGAGCCGGAAATCAAAAACATTGAAATCAAAACAGATATTGACCCTGATGTACCGCAGATTTATGCAGATGCCGACAGACTCAAACAGGTACTGCTCAACCTTTATCTGAATGCCATCCAGTCCATGGACGGATCAGGAACACTTGGCATCTCACTTTTTGGGGAGCCATCGAGCCAAAGCGTTATTATCACTGTTTCAGACACAGGCGCAGGTATAAAAAAAGAAGATCTGAACAATATCTTTGAACCCTATTTTACGACAAAACTTTCAGGAACAGGATTAGGACTTGCCATTGTGCACAATATCATCCAGGCGCACAAGGGAAAGGTTCATGTAAAAAGCGAGCTTAAAAAAGGAACCTGGTTTACCATCACTTTACCCATAAGGACATCTTAAAAAAATGGACAAAGACAAAAGCACCATTTTAATTGTAGACGACGATCAAACCCATCGGAATATGCTCAAAACCTTATTGAACAAATGGGGATATGAAACAGCCCAGGCAGATGACGGCCAGACCGCCATTGATAGGGTCGCAGAAAAACCCTATGACCTTGTTTTAATGGATATAAAAATGATCAAGGTATCAGGGCTTGTAGCTCTTGTGGAAATCAAAAAGATCAACCCGGCCATCCCGGTCATTATCATGACCGCCTTTTCATCCGTTGACACGGCTGTTGAAGCGTTGAAAACCGGGGCCTATGATTACCTGACCAAGCCCTTTGATTTTGATAAACTAAGAATCACCATTCAGCGGTCCCTTGAACATACAAAGCTAAAGAAAGAAAATTTTCAGCTAAAAGAAACCTTAGGCAAAAATTTTGACTGCAATAATATTATCGGCAAACATGAAAAGATGCAGAAGCTGATCCAGACCATCTCCCAGGTCGCCAAAACCGATGCCACCGTATTGATTAACGGTGAATCCGGCACTGGCAAGGAGCTGATTGCCGGCGCCATCCATTATAACAGCCTGAGAAGCCAGGGTCCGTTTATTAAAATCAATTGCGCCGCCATTACGGAAACCCTTCTGGAATCAGAATTGTTCGGTCATGAAAAAGGGTCTTTTACAGGTGCCAGCCGCAACAAGGAAGGCAAATTCCAGCAGGCAGACAGGGGCAGCATTTTTTTAGATGAAATCAGTGAAACCGCCATGTCCATGCAGGTAAAACTGCTGCGAACCCTGCAGGAACGTGAAGTCACCCCGGTTGGCAGCGAAAAGGTTATCAAAATAGATACCCGGATTATTGCTGCAACCAATAAAGATTTGATCGATTTGATTTCCAAAGAGGATTTCAGGGAAGATTTGTATTACCGGCTCAACGTGATCAACCTCCGTGTGCCGCCGTTAAGAGAAAGGACCGGGGATGTCCAGCTTTTAGCCCAGCATTTTTTAAAGGAATATGCTCAAAAAAACAATCGCGACATTAAAGGGTTTACACCGGAAGCCATGGAAAAAATGGTGGCCTATCACTGGCCCGGAAATGTCAGGGAATTGATGAACACCCTGGAAAGAAGCGTCATTCTTTCAACCGGGGTATTTCTGAGTAAAGAGGATATTCAGATTGACATCACATCTCCCATGAAAGCAGAAAATGGGGAAGACACGGGGCAGTCAGGCTCGGGCGAAAAAACCCTGTATGAGGTTGAAAAACTGGCAATTCTGAAAATGATAGACAAAACCGGAAATAATAAAAGCGAGACTGCCAGACGGCTGGGCATTTCAAGACGGACGCTTCATCTCAAACTCAAGGATTACGGGGTGATGCCTTAATGATGCAAAAAAAGGGCCCTGCCGTTCAAGGCTTTCCTGTCAGCAATTGCTTTTTTTCCCTGTACTCTTCAACTTCGATTTCTCCTTTGGCCAGACGCTCGTTTAAAATGGCCAGCGGGTCCTTCCCCTGCCCGGATTCCTTACTCTGGGGTAATTTCACAACCCAGCGGATGAGGAGGATCAATGTAACCAGTAACAGTCCCCAGAACAGGATCATGAACCATCCCATGTATCCCGATCCCATCATATGACCGGGATACCCCCATCCATCGCCGCCCTGGCCGGCAAAGGCCATATCAAAAATCGACAGCACAAAAAAAACCGACAGCTCTGCTGAAAATAATCTTGATTGAATCTTCATAGTTATCTCCTTTAAAATAAATTATTTACAGCACCGAGGCTTTCACTGGGTGAGTGTGTTCAATTATGCTTGATTATATGTAGCATTATTGAATAATCTACACCCTTTAGGTTAGCATTAAATGATCTTTCAACCTCAATTCCTTTTTTTACATATTTATAAACAGCATCCGTGATAACTATTTCTTGTTTTTTTGCCTTTGCTTGTATCCGGCTCATAATATTCACTGCTGAGCCAACAATACCATATTTTGCTCTAGTTTCAGAACCGATGTTTCCAACAACAACCTGCCCTGCATTTATACCGATACCCATTGCCAGTTCAGGCAGTGTTTTTTCATTCATTTTTCTGTTAAATTCATGCATTTGATATTGCATATCAGATGCGCACTGAATACAGTTTAAAACTGTATCTTCCAAGGAACTGGAAAGTGGTTCAAAAAACACCAAAATAGAATCCCCAAAAAAATCAACAATAATACCATTATATTTTTGAATGATCGCTATCATATGTGAAAAATACTGATTTAAAATACTGACGATGATTTCCGGGCTCAAGGTTTCTGAAAGAGTTGTAAACCCTCTGATATCAGACATCATAATGGCAACTTCCCTTCTTTTCCCTCCCAGCTTACCGGCATCAGGATGTTTGAGCAGGTGCTTTGCAAAATCCGGGTCTACGTACCGCCCAAAAGAATCCCTTATAAAATCACGTTCTTCAAGCCCTTCAACCATGGTATTATAACTATGAACCAATTGTCCGATTTCATCTTGACTTTGAACCTCAATGGCCTTGCCATATTCTCCTTTGGCAACATTTTGAGCATTTTTTGATAAAAGTTTTATCATATTTGTTATTTTTCCCACATGAATTTTTATGAGCATCAGAATAATGAAAACCAAGACAAAACTGCTCAATGCAAAAGCAGTTCTATAGGCTGTAATGGATTTTAATATTATTTTTCCTTGTGCAAATAAAATAATGGTCCATGGGACCTGTTCCAATTTATAAAAACCGGCTACTAAATTCGGTGGATATCCGCTTGATTTAACCGTTCCGGATGGATTGGTTTTCATCTGCTCCAATATTTCAATTTCAAGCGGATCATTTTCACCGCCTAAGTAATGCCGGTCTTTCATTGTCATGTTCGTGTGGGCCATATATTTACCATTCTGGTCAACGATACACGCCATGTCACTTTGCCACCACCCCAACCGAATGATATCCTTTAGCAAGTAGTTAAAACTCATTTTTACTTCAAGATTCCCCACTGCCTTTTCATTAGAATCAAACAAAGAGAAAAAAAGTGTCACGGTTTCATGACCTTGATCAGCATTATATTCCGGGTCGGATATTTTCGACAGTTTGGTACCGTAAACTTGCATCATTCCATGATGTTTCATACCCATCGCTGACGTTTGGGCAAAGGTGTTCTCTCCATTTTTTTGAGTATCAATAAAGGTTGCCTGTGTCACACCTTCTAAAGAATTAAGGTATTCAACAATGCTCTTGGGATATAGCGGATCATTTTTTTGATTAGAAATTTTAAAAAGCGTCTCTATTAATTCAATCGGCTTTGACAGGCGCATTCCCATATCGTGAGACGCTCGCTGAAGCTTAAGCACAGCAGATTCATTCCATTGATTAATCAAAAAATTGCCCGTATACAAAAAAGTAATGACGCCTCCTGAAAATATAATTAAAAAAATCGGTAATAACAGCATTACAGCAAGCCGACCTTGTAATGTTTTAAATCGATATAATGTATAATTTCTCATAGAGACTCCATTTTTTTCAATAAGCACTAAAATATCATTTTATCTCATAGTCAAATTTATCCATTAATTTTTTATCACCTAAAACCGCTTTGGTTGTAATGGAATAGATCCCC
>JAHJLN010000023.1 GCA_018821715.1 Pseudomonadota bacterium
ATCTGTGTAATGGGTCAAGTGGAATTGGTTAACTGTATAATACAGTAGCCCTGAGATCTTTGAGTCAAACTCATTGCAAGTGCTGCTTGGTATACGTTGAAGAAATTCTATTGGCCAACAAAACGGGGTCGGGCCACACCAACCTACTGAAATAAAGCCGAATCACATCTAATAACGCCCCAATTCTGGAGCTATTTTCCACTTTTCGGGGGCAAAAAGAGCGATATAGAAAATCAGATTAAAGTTCCAACGAACAAGGATAGATCATGTGAGGAACGAACCATGATCTCATCCGGTGTTGAACAAGCCCGAAGTCACTATATATAAGAAAATATCTTTTCGATGTAAGGGAGGTGATTAAGGACCTCAAAAATGTGTTTCATTTTTAAGGCGCATCAATGCCATAACCATAGAAATGGCCACAGGAAAATCATTCTATGTCATATAAAATTTTCACCTCCTGTTTTTATATGAACGCCTGGTGATTGCCATAAATTACAATCATCCTGATTCCCAAGCGAACTGCCGGAAGCCTAAAATAATCATTGCTGTTTTGCAGCAAGGACATTTAAAAACCGGCCTGGGCCTTTGTTGTGTTCCGGTGATAGTCACATGCAAAATCAGTTGTACCAGGGACAGCAGCTTTTTGGCATTGCCATGGAGGAACCCGTAATCCCTGACTTTTCTGGGAATGGGCAGTTTGCTTTCATTAAGTGCTTCAAGAAAACGGGCGCGAAAGACCTTGGCCAGGTTCTTTTCATTAAAGAGGTATTTGCCCTTATTCTTTTTCCATTGACGTCTGGATTTATTAACACCGCCGCCGGGAATCACAACATGGATATTCTGTTGAACCATATATTATTGCCTCATTAATAGTTAGGCTTGCAAATAAATGGTTAAAGGAAGCCAGTCTGACTACTGATAGTGATGATATTAAGCGGAATCTTGCAAAAAAAGGATCGTATCACATTTCCAGAATAGGAGGGTGTTTAATACAGCGAGGCAATGATTCTTGGAAAATTGATCAGAGCCAATTAAAATATGAATTATCCATTATTGAGAATACCCCTGGAATTATGGATGATTTTTTTATGGATTCTTTTAATAGATTAAATTCAATTATCAGATCAGATTCCCATTACGAAAATGATATTGATAAAGCATTGAAATCATCGGCTTTGGATGAAAAAATTGAACGATCTTTATATGAAAATTAATTTAATAAGGCAGGTCAAGAACGCAATCAGCCCAGTTTTTGGAGTACGACGATATATTCTTGTCTCATAGTATTTGCCATACCCACGATTTGTCTTGGAAGTGATCTTACATGGGAAAAACATTTTGCCCATTGATGCACTGCCACAAGAAACGGCCGAAGCTTTTAAGATTCGTTATATGCTGGATTTTAAGTCTACTAAAACCCACTGGGTTATTACCTGGTATCTGGAGGAATCGGAAAATTACGGCCGCTTTGGCGAGGAAAGTGGTCAGGGCTGGATGGCCCGGCTGGCACCGATAAGGGAAGAACTGCTGCGCGGTGATATCCGAAGTCTGTATATCGGCTGGCTTGCCGTAGTCACCTGTGGGATCATTGATAATGATCAAATGGAACCGCTGCCGGTCAAGGGCCTTGGGGATTTGACCCCCTCACAGCAGGCCTTGGCCGATTTTCTGGAAGTGGACCCGGACTTGCTGGCAGGCGCAGGAATCGGCAGTAAAAAATTCCAAACTGTGGCAATATCTCAAGAAAAAATGGATCGGTGGATTGATGATTTACCTGAAAAGCAAGTAAAAGCCGCCATAAGGCAGATCCTGGAGGGCGAAGGTTTACAGGCCGTAAGATCATTTCAGAGTGAATTTATGGCATGGCGGCGTGGGTTGCAAGAAGATGCGGATATACCACCGCAGCGCTCAGTTGTTGCTTTGTGGGAGAATGCAAAAAAAGCGGAAAAGATCCGTCTTAAAAAAAAGAACAAAAACGGGTGCAGCAGGAAATCAAGCGCCGCAAGGAAAGAGAAGCTTTTTTAAAAAACCTGTCAAAGAATTTACCTGAAATGTGGGGTTCTCTTCAACAGACCGTTCAGCGGGGTTCAGGCCTGGCCTATGACGAAGTCTGCCGTTCCATTGTGGATATTTTCGAAGCCCATGCACAATTCGGGAGCTGCAGCCGCTTTAAAAAAGAGCTGAAAAAATTCATGGTCGGTCACATGCGGCGAAAAGCTCTGATCCAAAGGCTGGTAAAGGCCGGGGTGTGGAAGGAAACATAGAGGATAAGAAAATGGAAACTTTGAATGAAATAATCGCACAGATCACAAAAAGTGTGGACAGCGATGATGATATTTTCAAGGCCTTTTGCCAGGTCTTGGCGGATAATGTCTCTTTTCCGGCAGACGGTTTTGTTATTGGTATGCCGGTTTCAGTAACAAAAATCAATTATAATGGAAATGTTAGACGCGGGCTGACGGCAGATTGCCGGCGTGAAGATGGTTCCCTTTACACTATTGCATTAACCGAAGTTGTACTCCCAAAGGCCCTGGCAGGAATTGAGCATGTTGCCGCTTACCGTAAATGGTTAGGCCTTGAATCCTTTACCGGAGACGACAATATCCCCATAAAAAACAGGCAATATCATAAGGCAGCTGATGGAGACCTTGATCTGAGCAGGCCTGTGGAACTTGTAGCCCTCTCAGTCAAGGAGCGGACCGCCCGGTGCCGCCTGCCGGAAAGCGGCAGGATCATCACACTGCGGGCAGGTGATCTGTGGGATGTAGCGCCTGGAGAAATCGTGACGCTTCAACCACGGAAACAGTGGAAATACGGAGGGCACCCATATCTTTCCGGGGAGATTCAATCGACCCGGCTTGATGTCAAAGTCCTTGAACTTGTGCCCCTCGATCTTTCAGATATAGGCACCTGGGACCCAATGGAACATTTTCAAGAAGAAATAGACGAGCCTGCAAAAGAATGGGAGAAATCGATTATTGACCGTGGAGCTTGTCCTATGTTTGAAATGGAACAGATAATCCCCGGTGAAAATGAGAGTGATCCTTTTGATGATCCTATTTTAAGGGCAGTTGAGTTGAAAGAATCCGGCCACAGAGCAGAGGCAAGAGCGTCATTGATGGAATTATGTCAGGCTGATTTGCGGTGTCTTGATGCGCATGCTCACCTGGGCGGACTTGTCTTTGATCACAGACCAGCCCAGGCTATTCGTCACTATGAGACCGGGTTGCGTATTGGCGAACTGTCATTGGACGATAAGTTTTCCGGTGTGATGCCATGGAGTTGTATAGGTAACCGTCCTTTTTTGCGCTGCATACATGGATATGGTCTTTGCTTGTGGCGTTTGGATCGTTTTAAAGAAGCTGAACTTATTTTTAAACAAATGCTCCAGCTGAATCCTATGGACAATCAAGGAGTCAGATTCCTCGTTGAAGAGGTGAATGCCGGAACTGATTGGAATGATTTTAAAGACAGATAAAACGAATCGATAAAGTTTTTTTAAGGATTTAAAAAAATGACTTTTTGGAATTACAGAGTAATACGAAAGAATCACAGGAAAACGGATTCCTGTTCATATCATATTCACGAGGTATATTATGACGACGAGAATAATATTGAAAGCTGGACTCGATCTCCGGTTGAACCGATGGGTGAAACACTTGCTGAATTGCGCGGTGATATACATTTCTTTTTAAAAGCCTTTCAAAAGCCAGTCTTAATCGAAACAAATCGAGATGGAAAGGACACCTTGACAGAAGATGAAGAGAGTATAGAAAAAAACGAGGACCATTACCATGAAATATTGGACAGGTCTTGGGTTGCGACCGAATACCTCAATCAGTTTATCGGAAATCATCCAATTATAAAAAGAAACAAAGACCTCTTTGAAATATACATGAAAGCTGAGTCAGCTATTTCGGAGTTATATCAAAATATCGGCAGATTAATAAATGACTGAACTGTACAAAAAGGGTTGGTAGTTCTTTTTAACTTTAAATTCCAACCAAAAAATGCACAGGATTTCACCGGTGATTTTCTGGTTCGGCTAATCAAATAGGAGTGCAATAATGTCATTAAAAA
>JAHJLN010000024.1 GCA_018821715.1 Pseudomonadota bacterium
ATAGGATATCCCATTTTTATCACCTCAATGCCCCTGATTTAATTTTTAATTGAGGCGACATCTATCCTGACACAGGGGGGTTTCTTGATCTACAAAAGACACTATTATTCCAAAAAAATACCAGGGAATCACTGAAAGCCCTGCAATTAAAACTTTTAATAAATAGACAATAGTGATCATTAGTGGATTTCTATTTTTTCTTTAGGCTTCCATTAATTTGGAAGTGCAAAGCCATTGTCAGGTTAAACACTTTAGTGTGTTAACATGCTAATAACATAGATTCCCTTCACATTCATGAAAACATAACCCAAAATGCTACGTCTCGACCGTAGCATTTTTTTTTGGTAGAAATTGCAGCTACGGCTAAATTAAAATTATGCAGCTTCTCTTCACAAATAACGATGGTGAAGCCCTCCAACCCGTGGAAGAGGGATCAATAAACCATTTTCCGGCTCAAACTCCACCTGACGTTCGAATGGAGTATCTTTTGAAAGCCCAAGGTGGGTCCTATCATGATGATAATAATCGAAATAATCTGACAAAATGCCTTTCAAATGTTTTCCATTAAGCACAATTAAATGGTTTAAACAATCACGCCGGATACTACCGATAATTCTTTCACAATATGGATTTTGCCATTCCAAAAGCGGGAAAGAGTGACCCAGAAAAAACGGTCTCTTTTACGGATCTTAGGGCGACGAACCGATTGCTTCATGACAGCAAGTTGCTACCGAAGGGCGAGGTTCTCAATTGCAAGTCGTGAATTCAATTTGCATATCAAAATCATGATAAAAAATGTGAAAATTATAATCTCCATAATGCTTGAGGGCACTATCAAGCACTACCCGAAGCATCAATGATTTCAGTCAAGACGGGTTTTTGCGAGGGACAAGTTCAACTGCAATCGGAAGCAACTCAATAGGTTGGTAGCGGTGCCAAAAAGGATGGGCCTTGACTCCGATAAAACCAGGTTTATCTTTCCACTTGTTTAACTCCGGAATTTGATCTTTACCACCTCTCGGATTTATAAACACCCAAGCCAAAAATCTATCAGGGTTATTTGCTGCAATTTGAAATACAGGTTCATTATCTGGATTTGGGTAAAGTTGAAAAGTACCCGCAGGGATTTTAATGTTTCCTTCGGGTGTGAAATTAGCACCAAGAAGTTTTGCAAAAAAACGAAATCTTCCATGTGTTAATGAAAAACGGAAAATATTTAATAAAAATTCTGATGGTTTAGGAATAGGTTCGTTTATCACACCCATTAAAGCAATTTTGTCAACACCACATTCATCCATCTTTTTTAATAGTTTATCAGTTTTTAAAAGCTTCGGCTCAAAATGATAGTGGCAATCAATAATCATACAAATTCCTTTATTTTTGTTTTGGAGAACACCAAAATCTGAGGTTTTATCCGCAGCATTCTACTTGTGTTTGTTGGATATTATTTTAAGCAAGGGTCAAATTGTCAAACAGCGTTGAATTTTGAACGCTGTTTGACAGTGTTATCTCGGTCCGATTCCTTATTGGAACAATCCTCGTTTGCGCCAAAGAAAAAAATACACGCAAATATTTCCCAACAACACCAGAACACCACTCAAGATGAAACCTCCTCTATGAAATCCGCCAGGAAACCATAAATCAGGATAGATCAAAGGCAGAATGTAATGGTCAACAAAACTGCTCTTATATCCTGACTCCATCCCTAAATGTCGCAGATAATTCTCAAGATGAGTTAACGGACAAATCCAACCACCAATTTCGATACATCCTCCCCAGATAAAGGCAGGTATGTGTCCAAAGGCAAGACGTGGCCACCTCCATACCAATGCTGCACCGAACAACACGAAAAGCACAAAAAAGACATGTAACAGTGCTACGAAATCAGCTGCAATACTATAAAACATTATTTTACCAACTTTGCATCAAATGTTTTGTTATATTATTTCAGTTTTAGGTAAAGATTTATCCTGCTCAATTAACTCATGGATGAATTTGATAGAATTAAATTGAAACGTTCTGATAATAATCCAATGTGAGATAGATCCCAATATGATACCTATCCCAAAGGGAATGAGCTTCAGGGTCAAATTAAAAACAAACTTTTTTGCTAATGTTTGTAATTTTTTAATCGAATAATGAAATTCCAATTTGAACCATGGAACCAACGCCAGGAATTGCACCGGGAATTGCTATTAGTCCACCTTGGATTGCACACTTTCTCTTTACTTTATTCGCTACTTTTTTTGCTAATTTGTCGTTATCCAAATTTGGATATTTGGTTTTTAAATCATTAACAAACGCAAAAATTTGATCCGTGTTTCCCGCAATCAGTTCTATAATTTTAAAAACAGTTTTTTCTATCATTTTTTACTTATAACCGAAATCACCGGCGTGCCCGAGTGCATTTCGATTGTTAGATAGATTTTACGATATTATTGGATTTTTTTTTAGAGGCCTTATTTCAGTATCAAAATGGGGCCTCTAAGAGCTACTTTTGAAGGCTTTGAAAAATTTTCTCGTTTATTAACAAAGGGTTGCGAAAAATTGTTTGGTCCGACCCTATCTGTCCATTTTCTGAATAACTAATTCTAATAATCTGTTAAATTCATCTGCTTTTTCAATCATGGGATAATGCCCGGTTGTGTGAATATTAAGTATTTCAAAAGAACTTTTACAATGTTTTTCAAGTCCAATTATATTTGTTGGTGTCGCGTCACTATTTATCAAGAATAATTTATAATTTAATTCGGATAATTTTACGGGTTCTGACATTCCATATTTTATTAAGCCTGCAAGTGATAAAAAACCAACTTGTGGGTCTGTATTGGAAATGTCATTTTTAACTCTCGTCCTGACTGTGTTATCGGTCGATGTATGAAATAACATTCTATCAGCATATACCGGTCCCATGTTGCTAAAATCTTTTTCCAGTTGATTAAAAAAGGAAGTCATTTCCTCTAATTGCTCTTGGCTGAATTGAACATCAATCATTTTAAAGTTATCTACTCCAACCAATCCAATAATGGATTTATGTTTTTTTAACGCTGCTTCCAACATGATTTCTCCACTCATGGAATGTCCAATCAGGATTACATTATTTAATTGTAATTTTTCTATTACATTAATAATATCTTCACCATACTTTTCAATTGTCCACTCATTTCGGATTGATGTAGACTTCCCAAATCCGGGTAAATCAATAGCAATAACTTTATATTGTCGACTAAAATATTTAATTTGACTTGACCAGTAACTACTGTTGATACACCAACCATGGATAAATAATAATGTAAGATCTCCTTTCCCTTCTTCAACATAATGAATCTTTGTCATACTGTTTTTAATTTTCATCGTACCTCCTCCTTTTTTGGTTTGATGATACTAATATAAATATGAGGAGTGACAACAGTATGTCAGCAGTGTTTAAATTATTTGTAATTTATTTTAAGTTCGTCAACTAATTGGTTGATTTCAGGGATTAAACTTTTTGGGGAGTGAATTTGAATACTATTTGTAAACATTAATAACCAACGGGCTATACCATCAAGATAGGGAGTAAGAAAGGTCATTTCAATTTTATTACCTTTGTCTATTTCTTGCACAAAACCATAAAAGTACTTTTGGTTGTTGGTATATTTGGCTACAGCTTTATCAAAAGATACGATTACTTTTTCTAACTTTTTTTCTTGAGCAATTTGTTGTAAGTACTCTTTTAAGGCCGGATGTTTTTTTTTGAAAAAAGTGTCCACAGGAAGTATTTTTGAGATACGGTCAACACGAAAATCGCGATATTCATTTCGAAGTTTGCAAAAAGCAATCAAGTGCCAGTGGTTTGAATAGTAACAGATACCTATTGATTCAACTTGTCTTTTTGTGCTTTGGTCACTATATCCGGCAAAATAATTAATAGATAAAACTTGTTTGTCAGTGATGCATTGTAAAATGGTTTGCAGAATTTTAGCTTGAGGTTTCTTATATGTATTTTTTGAGTGTATGACCTCAATATGCTTATCAAGGTCTTCTAATAAATCCTTTTCTGCATGTCTTAAAACCGCTTTTATTTTAAACATTGCTGATTTATAGAATCTTTCGGTAGAATCATCGGACATTTTTTCAATAAACTTTTCAGCAGTCAGGAATGCAGTTGCTTCATCTTTAGTAAACATTATTGGTGGCAATTTATAACCATCCATAATTGAATATCCAATACCTGCTTCACTTAATATTGGAATACCTGCTTCTTCCAGTGTCCTGATATCCCGATAAACAGTCCGCAAACTGATAGAAAACCTCTCAGCAATATCTTTTGCTTTTACAACCCTTCTGGATTGAAGTTGTATAAGAATAGCTGAAATTCTATCAATTCGTTTCATATATTTCTTTCATTTATAAGTGACTAAATCCGTCATACATCTGGCAAATCCTACCATACTATGGTTATCCCAAGCAGTGGCAACGATTGTTGAGTTTTCTACCATAGAGTTTATTCTTGCTTTATCTGTTTTATCAAGCCATCCAGTTTGTCGAAACAGATAAAGCAGTTGATCGATATTGGGAGGTCTAATTGTTGATTTTTCGATTTGCATTTTTCTTCTGCTCTAACCAAAATAACCGGTATCATCCGGTTCATTTTTTTGTTGTGAACTCGTTTTCAACAGGTAATCCTCAAATTATTTTCAGTCTTTATATTCCTGAAATCCAGCCATCAATGCTTCAAAACTCTTTGGCTTGTATTTATTGAAACTTACTTCATCAACAAAAACGTAATCATATTTAATATCAGATTGCGCTTTGTTAATATCAACACACCACTCACACAACCTTTTCATCTTGAGTGGTACATCCAGATCTTCGAGTCCTTTGGTTTCAACTATAACTACAGAATTTGAAGACTGTTTTACAATAAAATCAGGATAGTAATTTGAGATATTACCATCGGCATTAACATAATCAATTTGGAAATGAACCGCCATATAGTTTTTTACATAAGAAACAATATCTTCACACTCCTCAAGGAATGCTGCAAATTGCAGCTCCAGGTGGCTGTCCCCTATAATCTTATTGAATATGCTTTTCTTTGGGATAATGTATCCTTGTTCTTTCACCACAAACGGACGGGTTTTTCTTAGTTTAATGGTGTCTTTTATTCTTGCGTCACCTTTATCTTGAACGGTTAAGGCATTAATCTCTTTTTTAAAAGTTTCAATCAAAGATTTGCTTGCCTCAAGTTCGGACAAATTGCGCAGTGTATTTAAACTATCCAGGTCAACCCGATCTTCAAACAACTCATTTTTAATAAAAGCCTTTACCTTGCCATACAGCACATCATACCCACTGACCAGACGTAAATCCTTCATAATAACCTGAGAAAAATACCCGATTACAGAGCGATAATCCGTAACAAGACCTGAGTCCAAAACAGTTGTATGGTTGATTTCTCCTGTAGTGATATCTTTGAAGACGATCTCTCGTTTTTCTTCTTCGCTAAATGCTTTGTATTTTATCCTTTTATGCCCGAAACGGCTGGTATCTAATTCTGTCAGGTTTTTATATTCCCGATATATCCTTGCCGTTAAAATCGGGATTTCAATTTCGAGGCTGTCAAGATCTTTGGTGGTGTTTTCAGTATCAACCTCAACAATAATCGGGGTTTTGGGCTTAGTGCCTTCACCCATTGCTTTACGCTCAAGCTCCACACCTTCAGATTGTATGGACTCAACAAAATCCATAAACGCATCCGTACCCACCACGCTGACATATTCTTCTACATTATTGCCGGGGTACATTTTACGCAAGCCTCTTCCCAGCGTCTGTTCCGGTAGAATATTGCTTTTTGCCGAATACGCCCGCAAGCCCACAATCGTGGTGACATTTTTGACATCCCAGCCTTCTTTTAGCATCAGTACAGAAACAATGGCTTTGTAAGGGCTTTCCCAGCTATCAAGTTCGTTGGATTGTTTACGCAGGATTTCGAGTTCTTCTTTTTTTTTACCAGTTGCTGCTTCGCTGATCTCACCATTATTCTTGGTATGAATCACCAGAACCGCATCTTTTAATTCAGGGTATGTTGCTTCCAGATATTGGGCCACATCATCACAATTCTTCGTGTCATCCGTCATGACAAACAGGATGGCTTTCTTATCCAGTTTTGCATGCTCTTTATATGCTTTACGCCACTCCTCAAATCCCAGGTTAAGATAATCCGCATATTTTTCTGTATAACGGGAGCTTTTTCGTTCAGACAATTTTGCACGGCTGGCAGAGTCAGGAAGCACGGGGTGCTTCACCACGTTTTGTGAAATGGCCTCAACCAGTGGATAATCAGATATCGTCTGCACAAAAATCGCACCGTTATTATGTTTTGGTGTTGCTGTTACATCAACCTGTAGCGCAAGAAACCGGTCTTTATGCTGCAATCTATGGTGAATATCTTCTATTGATCTAAACCATGCCAGACTGTTGTCATGAATATGGTGTGCTTCATCATTGAGAACCACCAACTCATCTATATCCCGGACAATATCCCCCAGATCAACTTTTGAATCTATTGTTTTCCCGGAAGGTCGCTTGCCTAAAAAATAGTCCATGGTATCGTCATCATCCGCTGATGGCTCCACATCATTACCCGAATAAACCCTATGGATATTGGTTAAAAAGATATTACCTGTTTTCCGGGTAATATTGACCTCGTCCTGAATATGCAACGTTAACTGGAAGTCATCCCGCCAGTTATACCCTTCAAACCCATTATCCGGCAGCACCGGATCTTCAAAGAAAATACGCAATCCGTCAAAATCGCTGCGGATACGATCCAGAACAATGATATTCGGCGTAATCAGAAGAAAATTGCGTGCCAGTTCAGAGCCTTCTTCATAGAATTTATGAAAATAACACCATGCCAGAATCAGGCTCATCACCTTTGTTTTACCGGAACCTGTGGCCATTTTTATGACAAACCGCCGCCATGATTCATCAAACATATTTGCTGAAACCGCCCCGGATGAATCAAAGCGGATCAAATCATATTTATCTTTTACTTTGACCACATCATAAAGAAAGACAATGGTCTCAACCGCTTCCTGCTGGGCAAAATAATACTGGAATTTTGCCATGGAGCCGTCTGATTTGGGCATTAAATGTTCTTGATTAAACCACCAGTTTAAAAGGCTGATACTGGTATGGGTCGCCCCTTCATAGCCTTTTTCACGCCATGCTTTTACTTTCTTGCGCAACTCATGCACCAAAGGCGGCAGCAGTTTTTCATAAGAAGATTCCCGCAAGGCTTCATCTGCCGGAAACCATCGAAAATCAGGTTCAAGAACAGCATGGGGAGAATCAGGAAAATCCGGATGTAATGCCATTATTTTTTATCCTCTAATTTTTGGATGCCGTGATCGATGACAAGCAGTTTCATTTGCCCAATTGCAATGGTGTTCAATCTTTTAAGCCGTTCTTTTTGCGTCAGACCTTCATTGATAAAAAGGGCATTGAGGTTTTCCAGGTTCGACAGGCACACCAATTGTGAAATATTGGCATCATCTCGAATATTCCCTTTTTGTTCTGGGTTTTCATCCCGCCATTGTTTGGCCGTTTTCCCAAAAAGAACGACATTCAATACATCTGCTTCTGAGGCATACACAAAATTAATCTGGCTTTTAGACAGTTCAGTGGGGATCAGGTTCTTTTTAATGGCATCGGTATGAATGCGGTAGTTGATCTTTGCCAGGTTGCGTTTGATATCCCAGCCTAACTGTTTTAATTCTTCATCTTTGAGCCGCTGGAACTCCTTGATCAGATACAGCTTGAACTCAACAGATACCCATGAAGCGAATTCAAACGCAATATCTTTGTGGGCGTAGGTTCCGCCATATCTGCCCGGTTTTGAAATAATACCGATGGCACGGGTTTTTTCAACCCATTGTTTTACAGTCAAAACAAAGCCGTTTGAACCGCTTTCATTTTTAATGTTACTGAATTCAGTAACATTAAAATCAGGGTTATGAATTTTTTCCCATACCCCCATGAATTCAACGGTAAACCGGGTACTCAGCCAGTGAGAGATAATCAACCCCGTTGCTTGTGCATTTTTAACCTTTGCAATGTCGGTAATGCATATATAATCCTCCTTGCCCCTGGTATAGAGGGTGATTTCCTTGTCCAGCACATTGATTTTTACCATATCCTGTCCCCCTGACGACCGATTCTAACCCCATGGAATTCGATGGAATTAAATTTAAGGCTGTTCAACGTTGTCAAACCGTTACCTCAATGATTTTCATGGTGTCATTACCGAAAATATCCACCACCTTCACGGCAATCTTGCGCCTCCCGGGCAGACATTCCATAAACGCACTTTTCAATTCAAGGGTTCGGTCTTTTTTGGTTCTAAAGGACTGCCATTCATTTTCAAACACATAATCACCGCTCCAGACTTCTTCGGTTTCGCCACTTTCAGGATTGTTCACCCGCAGGATTTCCCGCTTGGATTCAAAATCAAAATCCACAGACCAGTAATCAATCCAGTCCGTCCATTTTTGGGTCAGCACATCTCGCTTGACAACACCGTCCTTGTCCTTGCTGATTTTCACCACCTGGCCCTTGTCCACAATCACCTTGGATTTTTTATTTGCCAGGTTCACATCCGCATCAACCGAATCCTGTGAGTAAAAGACGGAAAAATCCGTCAGTTCAATGGCAATATGGTATTTCTTTTTGCCTTTACCAAACAAGGGTTTAACTTCAATAAAAGATACGTCATGAAACACCACCTGATTTTTCTCAATGGCCCGTTTGTCAAACACGTCCCTTGGAATGTATTTCATGGCAAGGTCAATGCCTTTGGATTTTGCCTCTTCCTGGATATTGGGAAACAATCCCATTTCAAATTCAAACCCCAGGATATCCACTTTGGTGATATGCTTCTGCCGGCATTCTAAAATAATCTCTTCCACAAACAAACGGGTCACAGGCAGGTTTACCGGTCCCACCGCCACCAAACGACCTGCTTTTTTCCCCTGGAAGCAGTTAAACTGGCTGACGGTTTCAGCCCGATAAGCATGCAGGATCAGTTCTAAAAAGGCTTTTTCTCTTTCCCGCAACTGCTGCTGCTTTTCTTCTTCCCGAAGATCAGGATTGATCCCGATATAATGCTGGCGTTCATATTTGCCCAGGTTTAATATTTCAAAGGCCCGCCAGCTTTTGTTCTCGGTTTTTAATCCGCGCTGCACCCCGATCATGCGTTTCCGGGTGGTGTGGATGGCGAATTTGCCAAGGTCGGAACAGATCCATTTACGGTTCAGCTTTTCAGCCGCTGCTGCTGTGGTGCCGGACCCGCAGAAGAAATCGGCGACGATGTCGCCTTCGTTGGAGGAGGCTTTGATGATACGCTCTATTAGTGCTTCTGGTTTTTGGGTGGGGTAATCTATCCTTTCTTTTGCTTGGGAATTTACCGGAAATATATCCTCCCATAATGTTTGCAAAGGGACACCAGCAGTATCCTCAAGATATCTTTTTAATCTAATGCCACCTGCTTTTGTAAAGTGTAGTTTTCCCTCATCATCTAATTTCTTCATTGTTTCAATAGGACAACGCCAAAGCGATGTGCATCCTTTATATTCATAGGTATACCCACCACCACTTAGCCCTTTTGCGGTCAAATTATCATCTGTCCATTTTCGACCATCAGAATCTATATTTCTGAAACGCTTTTTATATTCCTCAGAATGATCTATAAATTGTTGATTCCAAATCCATTTACCTGATTTTGAATAATAAAAAATGGAATCAACATTTATTCCATAGTGCTTTGGATCACTGTGTGCGCTGGTTCTTTTCCAGGTGATTTCATTTATATACTGATTAGAACCAAACACCTCATCCAAAACTACTCGCATATAGCTATTTAATCTAAAATCACAATGCACATAAATACTGCCGTCCTCGGCCAGCAGATCCCGCATGAGCACCAGGCGTTCATAAATCATACTGATAAAAGAATCCGCGCCCTTGCCCCAGGTATCCCTATAAGCAATTTCTTCCAGCACATTGGGTTTTTTGGTCAGGGTTTCGCCACCGATTTCAATATCCATGGAAAAATCAGCCCCCACATCAAAGGGTGGGTCAATATAGATCAGCTTGATACCGCCCTGGGCTTCAATCTCTTCTCGCAGCGGCCCGTTTTTAAGAGAGGATAAAATCAATTTATTATCCCCCCAGATCAGCTTGTTGTTCCAGCCGGTGATCTGGCGACCGGTCTGCTGATCAAAAATATCCATCTGCAACGCTCTGTTTTCTTCAGCGCGGGGCTCATCCACCTGCTCAATCACCTGGAACGGCAGGACAATATTGCAGACTTCCCCGGTTTTGCCGTTCCATACCAGTTCAACTTCTTTCTTATCCTCAAACAGCAAAAAGCGGTACTTCTCCGGTAAAGGCTTGCCTGCCTCAAGATGGCGGTTAATGTCCCTTATCTCATTGTCATTCAGCTTCATTTTTTTCCTTTTTTCGGGGCTTTATTCCGCTGTTTCTTCTTTTTGGGTTTATCATCAGCAATCAGTTCAAGTTTTTTACCATGCTTTTTGATAATGTCGTTCCTTAAATCTTCAAGTTTGTCTTTTGGACATCCAAATGCAAGGACGGAATACGCCCAATCCCGTTTTCGGATCATGTCACGGTCAAGTTTGCCTGCGCAATCTTCACACAGACCCAAATCATTAACCGGTAAAAACATATCACAGCCCTGGCATTCAGATTTATACTGTGAAAAAGCGCTGTCCATATTATCAATGTCTTCGAAAAACTCATTCATACGTTATTAACCCTGCTGCAAAAAAACACTATGGTTTAAAATCGTCAGGAAATTGAAAACCGGAAATATCCGATCGCTTGTCTGGAGATTCAACCGGAGTGGATGATTTTAAACAACACTTTTTATATTTTTTTCCACTGCCACAGGGGCAGAGATCGTTTCTGCCTATCTTCCGGTCTGCTACGATCTGTGGTGGTGAGTAATGTTTCCTGCGGCAATTTAGATAGATCTTTTTTAATTTCTCATGGCGTGTTTGAAGCTGTTTGTAAAAGTTGGGATGTTGTGCTTCAATAGTGGATTGAATCTCTTTTAAAGGGATTGGAGGAGGAAAGTCCTCCATCATGTCCCAGTGTCTTTTTGCATATTTTAATCGAGCGGCACACCAGGGATCAGCCTTCATTGCATCTTCCCCGGCAGGAACAAGATCCAGGGTTGAGTCCGTGCATTTACACTTTGGCAGCAGACAGAACTGATCAACTATCAGGTACTTTTTTTCCTTTATGGTGACTATAATCTGGTCACCATACTGCAAAACACCATTATAAGCATACATTAACCCGTTCAGCTCGACTTCATCATAGTCAAAATAGCCCTCTATTTCATTGATGTCCGCCGCTTCGGTAATCTTATTTTTATAGGCAAACTGCCTGGTTTCCAGATACTTGAAATCATCATCTCCAAGCTGGGACAAAAGCAGGTTTCCAAAAGCCTTTTCCTCAAGCGGCAATTTTTTTTTGGGTGACGTCTGCAGTCTTCTCCTGTCCAGATCAATTTCCACACTGTGGCAAAGTTTGGGCAGACCCTCACAGTTCTGATCCGGCATGAAGGTTAGGTCAATGTCTATGGTCATGCAGGTGCAAGTCGGATTGGGACAAGCGGAAAAGATACACTCATAATTTTGTTTATTGCCGTCTTCCATAAGGTAAAGACACTCTTTACCGGTATCTTTGTCTTTAAAAAATAACATATGTCCTTTCCTCGTTTTCTTTCAATTTTAAAAATCAGACAATTCTGTAATATCAGGTTTCATGACAGATTTAAATGACTCAGTGCGATTTATCCGATTGTCATCCCATCATCACGAATCCATTCATTTTTAACACGAAAAATTCACCAGTTTTTTTCTGCATAACTCCACTTGTCGGATAACACCCAACCAGTACCAGATAGAATTTGATTTGACAACGGATTTTGGGTGGTGTTATGCTGTTTTCTATCAGTATAACACCGCAATTTGAGTGATAAACAGTTAATCGGATAATTCCATTTTTCGAATTCAAATGGTAAAATGCAAAATAAAATCAAGATAGATCCCATTGGATCTTTTTCCCATACGGTCAAGTCCATAACACAGAAAGAATAAGAGACTGCTGGACTTTTAGCTGGCATGGCTCCGCACTTTCGCTTGCAGTATCGCGAGTAGAGAGGAGGCGGAGAGAAGTGTCTTTTGTGTTATATAAAGTGTTTTTGGTAAAAGCAATCAGTAAAAACCCCTAGTTTTAAAGATAATTTTTTTTCATTATCCGGAAAAATAAGGATAGGCGGATTGATAATGCGGTTAAAGCGCAGGGAAACTTCAGATCTGAATTGCAGGATAATTACAGCGGGGATTTGACAGTGTATCCGGCAAATTTTTGTTGATATTCTTTTGGCCGCAGGCCTGTCAGCCGGATAAATATTTTCCTGAAAAAGGAAATATCTTCATATCCGACCTGGTAGGTGATTTCATTAAAGGTCTGGCTGCCTTCCTCCAACAGGCGTTTGGCGGTTTCCACCCGCAGCTGCTGCAGATATCCCAGGGGGGTGGCACCCGTGGCCTGTTTAAATCGGCGTTCCAGTGAACGGCGGCTCATCCTGAATTTTTCAGCCAGCCGGTCGTAATCAATGGATTGGATGTGATGCTGTTCTAACCAGGTCTGGGCCTTTATAACGCTGGGGTCGCCATGGTCTTTTGAAAAAACAAAGCAGCCATAGGGGGTCTGGAACTCCCGCCCCAGATCCAGAATCATGGTTTTGGCAGACTCAAGTGCTGTCTGCCTGCCGCAGAATTTTTCCACCAGGTAAAGAGATAAATCCATGCCCGCACTCACGCCTGCCGAGCAATAGAGGCGGCCATGGTCAATGAACATTTGATCCTGTTTTAACTTTACTTGGGGATATCTTTTATGGAACGTCCGGGTAAATCCCCAGTGAAGGGTGGCTGATTTTCCATCCAGGAGACCGGTTTCCGCCAGTAAAAAAACCCCTGTGCAGATGCTGGCAACGTGAGCACCCTGGCTGTAGTGTTTGAGAATCCAGGGAACCAGCTCAGGGTTTTTTTGGAGGATCTGTTTAATATAGGTGGCCGATGCAATGATAATCAGATCGGTTTCATGAATTTCCCGGATGCTGCAATGGGGAAGAATTTGGACATTATTGGTGCATTTTATAGGGTTTCCGTCTGCCGAGGCAATGGTGACGTCAAAAAACGGGGTTTGAGGGGAATTGTCGATGCGGTGCCAGAGTCGTCCTGCCTGGTTCAGGATATCCATGGGGCCGAAAATAGTGGTTGCCATGGAGTTATAAAGCCCGAGTATGGTTACTTTTTTCATCGGGTTTCCTTAAAATATTAAAAAATTGTCGATATCACCCTTTCAATTGTCGTTTATGCCACTTTTTTTTTAAAAAAGCAACCGGTATAATCAATCTTATTATTTAATAAAAGGAGACGATCTATGACGACTGAACGAATTAAAGCTGCCCTGGCCCCCTGCGGCCTGAGTTGTGAAAAGTGTTTTGCCCATGTGGATGGAGATATCCGAAAGTATAGTTTGAAACTCAAGGAAAAACTGGGCAATTTCCACAACAATGCCAAACGATTTGAAACCCTGCTGGAGGATCCGATTTTTAAGAAATATCCTGACTTTAAAGAGATGCTGGATTATTTTGCTTCGGAAAATTGCAAGGGGTGCCGTAACGAGCAGTGCAAGCTGTTTAAAAACTGCGGGGTTCGCGGCTGTCACCAGGAAAAACAGATTGATTTCTGCTACCAGTGTGACCAGTTTCCCTGTGACAGGACCAATTTTGATCCCGGGTTATATAAAGGATGGGTAATGATCAACGAAAAGATCAGAGAAACAGGGATAGAGCAATTTTATGAAAAGACAAAAACCCGTCCCAGGTATCTGTGAAAAGCAATTAAAAGTTTCTCAGGCATGGGGTTGGGAGGGCGATGGTTTTTTCAGCCGGAAAAAGTAAAGGGCCAGTAATAAAACAAACCAGGCAGTAAAGGTCATGGGGAACCAGGAAAATGAGTCCATGAACACGATATTTTCAACATCTGGTGAAGGATGAATGCCCTGTTTTTTAGTTTTTAAAACAAGGGCATAAAGAATGCCTAAAACTCCGTAGGAAATATTGTAGGCAAGACCCTTAAAACTTAAAACAGTGGCCCGCAGGTCAGACGATGTGATCCGGTTGATGTAGAAACTGACGAAAAAACCGGTAAAGTACATGGCGCTGAAGGTTATCAGGGCGGGTATCAATCCGCTGTACGGCCAGAAAAAACTCATGGTGACAAGGCCTGAAAGGGTTAAAGAAGCTGTGATCCCAAGGGCATAGGAAGGGGATTTTTTTTCTGCCAGTTTGTTTGCTATTTTGGGAATCACAAGTCCCAGCATGGCAACCAGTGCGCCAATGATGCCGAAAAGTGATTCCGGCAGTTCAATCATCCTGTAGTACTGGCTGGAGAGGGTGATGACCATCCTGATGATACCGTCAAACAGCATGCCGAAAAGTATCACGGTCAGGGCAAAAGGGGTTTTGAAAATCCAGAGACCGGCCTTGAGTGTCAAATCAAAGGCCTGTCGGATCTGTTTTGTATCAAAACCTGAGGAGGAAGCGCCTGTCTTTGGATCTTTCATTCCAAGCGTTGCAATGCAGGCACAGATTGCCAGAAGAAAGGTCAGGTATAATGGAAACCGCATAGTGGTTTCCTGGGTAAATGTCACGGCAAACCCCAAAAACCGGCAGATGGTTTCGAGAAGATCAGGATCATAAACGGCAGCGCCAATGCTCATGGCAATGATAAATCCAATGGATTGAAACCGCATAAGGACTTCAAGGACCCTTCCCCACTGGTCAGGGTTACCCTGGGCGGCAAGGGAATCATAGGCAATGGCTTCGTCTGCACCGCTGGCAGCAGCCTCTGCAAGGCCGCTTAACACCCGGTTGACCAGGAAAACAATGAAAATAATGGAAGGGTCGGATTTGGGGACAAAACTGATAATGCCGATTTCTACAATCATGGTAAGGGTTGCAAACACCAGCAGCCGCTTTCGTCCGATAATATCGGCAAGTGCGCCCGAGGGAACTTCAGCAAGGACAATGGTGGCGGCCCAGACAGCGTTGAGGATGGAAAACTGGGCCACGGTAAGGCCGAAATCTAGGAACAGGATGGTAAAGATTGGATAGTAGAATCGTGAATTAAAAAAGACTTTAAAGGCAATAAACAACCGGATGTTGGGGATGGAAAAGGGTGAGGGCCCCCCTGTTTTTGCTGGTATGTTCAATTTTTTGGTTCCCGGGTCTTATTTAATGATCAGTTCTTCCAGTCCTTTATTCCTCAGGAATAAAGGGTACAGGTCATAGGCTGGTTTTAATATGGGAAGCAGTTTCAATGTCTTGGGGACATTGCCTTTTGCAACCACCTGCCTTCGGGTCAGTGCTGTGACAAGATTGACTTTGCCATGCCAGAACCTGTGGGCAAAATCAGCATCCATGGACATGATGACTTCAGGTGTTCCGGCAAAGTCGCCTTTAATAACCCGTGTTTCATCGCCTGTGGCATCAATGGTGATAATGCCGTTTGGTTTTTTATACTTAAATTGAATGCACAGATGGGTTTTTAGTAATGAGGGTCCTATGCCCGGGTCATTTTTCAAGGTTTCATAGAAATCCATGAGAATGTCGTACAGCATGTCGGTATCCTTGAAAACATTGGACATTTTTTTAGCAGTTGCTTTTTTTTGTGCTTTGGGCCTTAGGTCTTCTTCAGATACGGCCAGGGGTTTTTCCGTGGAATAATAGACTTTTTCAATGATTTCAATCACCGCCTCCCGTTCAGGCTCCACAGGATTGTACAGCATTGAACCGTCTTCCATGGCTGTATCCGCCACCTGATCAAGCTTTGCAAGGTCATCCTTAATGCCGGCGTCTTTCAGGTTCAGCGGCATCTGGGTTAAATAGGACAGCTGGCGGTTGAGGATGCGGACTTTTTCAATACCGGCAATGGCGGCCTGCCGTCTGATCCAACCATCCACAAATCCCAGGTTTTCAAGTTTTTTAACGGCAAAATCCCTGATTTTATGGGCCTTGTCATCCACAAGGGATTTTAAGGCATTCAGGTCTGTTTTCTTTACCGTTCTTGTAATCAGATCCAATGCCCCGGATTTGATGACGCTCTGGCTGTCACTGATGATCGTGGGAAAAGAAATGCCCATGGCCAGCGCCACATCGGCATACCGTTCCATTTTTGATTCCAGGTTGTATTCCATGACTTCCGGCAGGATCAGGGTGTTGGCAAGGCCGTGGGGAATATGGTATACACCGCCCAGGGCATGGGATATGCCGTGAACCATGCCCACCATGGAATGGGAAAAGGCCACACCGGCAAGAAAGCTTCCCACCTGCATGGCGCCGCGGGCCTGAAGGTCTTCGGGTTTGTCACAGGCCTGGAGAATATTGTCTGTGATCAGTTTGATGGCGTGGAGAGCCAGGGCATCGGAAGCCGGGGACCATTCCTTGTCCACATAGGCTTCAATGGCATGGACCAGGGCATCCATTCCTGTATAGGCCGTCAGCCTCGGCGGCATGGAAACCGTCATTTCAGGATCAAGAATGGCCAGCTGGGGCAGGAACTGCTCTTCGGCAAAGGGAAGTTTGACATCATTGTCAGGGTCGGCAATAACCGCCACTTTTGTGACTTCGGATCCGGTCCCCGCGGTTGTGGGGATAACGATGGCCGGCAGGAGGGTGTCTGACGGGTCAAGAAGATAGGCACCCATATGGTCCTGGACATTTCCGCCCTTTGTCATGAGCAGATTGGCCACCTTGGCCGTATCAATCACACTTCCGCCGCCAACGGCAATGATCATATCACATTTTTTCTTTCTGCCCAGTGCAGCGCAGTCCTGAACCGTTTTGATGGTGGAGTTGGGCGGCACAGCGTCAAAAATGGCGGCAATTTTAATATTTGTCTTTTTAAACCCTTTTTTTACCCTGTCAACAGGGCCTGCCTTTAAAAGAATTTGATCTGTAACCAGCAGTGCTTTTTTTTTGCCGAACCGGGCAACCGCATCTTCAATGGAATCAAGGATGCCGACACCATAAACCAGTTTTGTAGGAAGGGAAAATTCAAAATAGTCAGGTAGCATTTTTATTCCTTTATACGTGTAAGGGGTTGATATATCATACGGACATCTTTTTTTAAATAAACGGTTTTAACTGGGTGTACGCAGTTTTATAGCCTTCGTCAATGAGTTGTCTTGCCTGGAGCAGTGAAAAATTTAACAGGGATCTGAATCCCAGCATTTTTGCCGGCGCAAGGGTGATGATCCGGGGCTGTTTAGCCGGAACATTTATAACACTGTGTTTTTGCCTGTCAACAGGCTGGATCTGTGGGAGCGGCATGTCCCGGTATCCTTTGGCCGTGAGTGTGCTTTGATAGGGACTTGCAAGGAACTGCTCCAGCACATGTTCGACCGCTTTTACAAGGGTTTTCGGAAAAGGCTGGGGCGTGTGGCTGACAGGTGAAAGCAGGACAATGATGATCTCGTCGGCACCAAAGTCCAGTGCCGGCTGCAGGGGGATGTTGGTCATAATCCCGCCGTCCCAGTGGGGAACTCCGTTGATGGTGTGCCAGGGAAAAAGAATGGGGATGGCGCTGGATGCCAGAACATGTTCCAAAGCGATTTCATGGTTGTCAAAGAAAACCGGTTTTGCCGTATGGATATTAACGGCTGAAATAACCACTTTTGTCAGGCTTTTTTTCAATGCGTTAAAATCAAGGTGTTTTAAAACCATGGACTGCATCGGGCGGGTATCCAAAAGCGGTTTAACCGCTCTGCCGGATAATAAATATGCCAAAAACCGGATCAGGTTCAGCCGGTACATTTTCCGGCGGCCATAGGTGGTCCAGAGCCGGGTCAGGGTTTCAATATCCAGGTCTGAGGCGATGCCCACGGCATTAATGGCACCCACGGAAGTACCGCAGATGATATCCGGTTTCCAGTTTCGCTGTGTCAGGTATTTCCATACACCGATCTGAAAGGACCCTCTGGAACCGCCACCGGCAAATATCAAAGCTCTTTTCACAGGATCACCCTGAATAAAAGCGTGCAAAAGTTCATTTTGTTAACCCCCCGGGTTGTCCGGCCCATATTTCGTTGTGCCATGCTGTCTCGCGGTCCACCATGGTGTTTAAAAAGAAATCAATATTATCAATTGTTTTAAAAGAAACATAGCCGTCGTAAATAAAATCAATGATATCTTTTATTCCGAAGAGCACTGCAGTGGTTTTTACAGTTTTAAGGGAAATGGCCACAATCCATTTTTTGCTCAGGCCATGGAAAATCCGGGTCACCTCGGCGCTCAGGTTGATCTGATAAATTCGCTGGTCATAATTATCAAGACTTGTGTAAATTTCCTTGTATTCATCCATGGTCAGGTTTTCGTCAATCCCCTGTGCCATCATTTTTTTTACCATTAAATTGTCCAGTTCGTCGGAAAGCTCGTGGAGTTCAATCACTTTTGTAACGGCAGTGAGCATGTTCTTGTAGATTTTACCGTCCAGCACCTTGTGAAGTTTTTTCATGCTGGTATCACGGAAACTGAAATCTTCCGGGGCATACAATTTATTAAAAAAGAAATTCCCGAGCTTTTTATATTGCGGGTCGTTTTTAATATCTTCATATGTACGGTTAAGCCTTTCAGACTGGAATATCTGCAAGGCCCGTTTCAGTTTGAGAAAATTATTGGTTAAAGTAATGTCTTTGACCATATGGCTTATTCATACTCCTCAAATTTCATTAGACCACACGTTTATTTTTTTCTTTTCCCTTTTGAACGGAGGTGTGAATCTCTTCAAATTTTTTCAGTTTGTTTTCCAATGAATGAATGCGCAGGCTTAAATCCGATACCTGGTCTTTTGTGGCAAGATTCATGACATCCAGAACCTCATTTAACCGTCGGTCAATGGTATCGGATATCCAGTTTTTTAATGAAGCTGTAAACCCGATGATTTCTTTTTTCAGCCGGTTGCCCTCTGATTTTGAAATTTCATTATTTTTTACAAGGCCCTTGACCATGCTGTCGATTTCATCCTCAGCCATGACAAAGGATCTCTGCCATAAGGAAACATATCGTTTGGCATAATCGGTGATGGCATTTCCGCCCTTTCTGAAAAGCTGGATCAGAACACCCGAGGATACCGTAGTCCCTGCTTTACCGCCGGTCTTGGCAATCATGCCGGACACAATGGATGCCGTGAGGTCTTCTCCTGTTTCATTGTCAATGATGACAATATCTTTCCCCAGCTTGATCAATTCGGAAAGGCGGTCCCTGGAGATATATTTTTTATCGGTGGTGTCGTAAAGCTTTCGGTTTGAATATTTTTTGATCCGGTGCATTTTATCCTCCAAAGGGACCTTGTCTAAAAACCTGCCGGGCTATTGTTTCCAAAAGCCGGCAGGTTATATCACTCAACAGGTTTGATAACAGGTGCTAGGCTTTTGTTGTATCTTCTTTTACTTCAGGTGCAGCATCGGTTTCAACCTTGGCAGTGTCTTTTTTTGGAGATGCAGCTGTTTTTTTCTTCTTATCTTTTTCCTGGGCAAGCTTCAGGTCATCGATTTTTTTGTTTAAGGCTTTGATATTTTCATCAAGTCTTGCAACCTGCTCTCTGGAGGGTAATTTTACAATATCCATGACCCGTTCGATTTTTGTATCAATCACTTCACCCAGCCATTTCATGAGTTTGTCGGTTTTCAGAAACGGGATATCCTTTTTCCCGGTTGCCTTGGCTTGTTTTTCTTTTTTGGTCTCCTCTTTTTTGGAAAACTGGGAGACGACGGAAGCGGTGATGTCTTTTCCTGTCTTGGTCAGGGTGACCTTAATCTTTTCCCCTTTTTTTATCAGCTCTTCAAGCTGTTCCGGCTTGATGTACTTTTTATTGAGGGTATCGAAAAATCTTCCATTGGCATATTTTTTAATGTTCAGCATTTTTTTGTGCTCCTTTTGATGGGGTTTGGTTTGCAGGCAGTTTTGCCTATCTTACTATTATATTATGCAGTGGCAAAGTGTTTGTTGAGTTCATCCACTTTTTTATTTACACCGTCGATGCCAATAACAAGGTTATCGATTTCATCTCTTGAAGGAAGATTCAGTCTTGAAGGAATGGATTCAATGCCGGAGGAAATTTTCTTTTCAATGGTTTTTTTCATGGGCAGTTTGTCCAGATTCTTTTTTCCCATCTCCAAAATATTCTCTATAATGAGTTTTGCGTCATTTCCAATTCCAGTGTATACTTCTTTGCCCTGGTCATTGATTTTTTTAAATTTTTTCTTAGCATCCGTCCTGGCGGTTTTTACGGCTTTCTGCCAGGCGTTGTATCTTTTTTCTTTAGCTTTTTTAAGGGTGTCTTTGCTGTCATCAATGAGGTCATCAATCCGTTTGATGGGATCGGCTTTAAGCTCTTTGATGAACTCACGGCCGCTTTCAAGCTGTTTTTTGACAAATTTTTCATTGTATTCCTTGGCCTTACCTTCCAGTTTTTTTCTGGCGTCGCTTACTTTTTTTGCAATGTAGAATTTTGATTGCGTTTCAGTCTTTTTGGTTGTTTTTTTTGGTGTCATTTTTTGGTCTCCTATTTAAAATTTCAGGTATAAAATTTATGGTTTATATAACGCGTTGTGTCACGATCACAATATGATGCATTGCGTTATATATGTCAAGCAGGAATGTTCATTTTTTTTAATATTTTTAAATTTTTTATATTCAGTAAGTTGCCATAACACCTTAAAATATAGGCAGATGGATTCTTTTTTGACATAAGAAAAATATAAAAAAAAAGTATATATGATTCTTCGATTGTAAAGGCTTGCCTTTTAATGATATGAAGGATATGTAAATTTTGTTCGATATTTTTTGGGTTTGAACAGGTTGCTGTGCAGCCTGAAATTTTAAGAACCTGTTTGGGTGAATTAAAAAAAAGATCAGGAGGTAACAAATGCCCGAAACGATGACACAGGCAGACAATTTCTGGTTATGCATGGATGATCCTGTCAATTTAATGGTGATCACCGGGTTTTGGGAATTTAAAGAACCTCTGGATTATAACCGGCTGTATGCCACGGTTGACATCCGGCTGGCATCTTTTCCCAGGTTTAGAAAAAAAGTTGTCAGGCCAAGATCCGGTCTTGGATTGCCCAAATGGGTGACAGATGAGCATTATGACCTGGGTTCCCATCTGCACCGGGTGGCGTTGCCTGATCCAGGAGATAAACACGAATTGTCCCAGATGATATCAGGGCTCATGACCACGGCCCTTGATCCCAATAAGCCCTTGTGGGATATCCATCTGATTGAAAATTACGGGACCGGGTGTGCTCTTTTTTTCAGGCTTCATCATTGTATAGCCGATGGCATTGCCTTGATGCATGTGCTCCATTCAGCGGCTGATACTGATCCGGATGCTCCCTGGCCCACACCGCCGGAAAAAGGCAGACCAAAAAAGTTGAGGACATCCCCTTTGTTTTCATTTGATACAATGATTTCTTCTGCAAAGGACCTTGTTCAAAAAGGTCAGGATATCAGTAAAAAAGTATTTAAAGAAATTGAAAAAGCCTCTGCCAACCCGGCTTCCTTAAAGTGCATGGTTAAAACTGCGGCCAACCTGCCGTCTGATGTAGCTGCCGTGCTGTCAAAACATACCATCATGAGCTCAGACCCCAATACGGCGTTTAAAGGCAGGCTCGGGGTTCAAAAGCAGGTGACCTGGACCGATCCCATTCCCCTGGACAGGATAAAAACCCTGGGAAATGCCATCAGCTCGGCCACATTGAATGATGTGCTCATTGCAACGGTAACCGGGTCCATGCGCAGGTATCTGAAAACCAGGAATACCCCCATCAATGAGCTGGACCTTCGGGTAACCGTCCCGGTTAATATCCGGAAGCCCGGGTCTGAATTTGAGCTTGGCAATAAATTTTCTTTGGTTTTTTTGTCATTGCCTGTATTTTTAGAAGATCCGATTTTAAGGCTGAAAGAGGTCAAGCGCAGGATGGACAAGCTTAAAAGTTCGGCAGACCCTTATGTTAATTTCGGGTTGCTGTCTGCCATTGGTTTTTTGCCTACCACCCTGGCACAAAAAGCAGCCCAGCTTTTTGGGAATAAAGCTTCGGGTGTTTTAACCAATGTTCCCGGACCCAGACAACCCCTTTATTTTGCAGGAAAAGAAATTACCAATATCATGTTCTGGGTTCCGCGATCCGGAGCCATTGGCCTGGGGATCAGCATCTTAAGCTATAACGGCAAGGTCACCATTGGTATTGCCTCTGATAAAGGGCTTATGCCGGACCCGGAGACCCTTTTGGAAGGATTTGAAGAAGAGTTTAATTATTTGATTGATATGGTGAAATCCGGGAAGATCAATGAGGGTCCATTGGTCCTGCATGACAGGTTTGCCGAGAAAAAACTGCAAAAAGACAACCCCAAAAACCAGACACCTCCTGTGGAAGTCGAACCCAGTCAGTGTGAGGCCTATACCAAATCCAAAAAAAAATGCCGCAACAAGGCAATGAAAGGGTCTTGTTTTTGCCACAGACACAGACACCACAAAGAAGAAGGAAGTCTTCTGAGTGATGTGGCACAGATAATGAGAGACCTTGCCGAGTAGGGGTGAGGCAGGCAGATTACAAGAATATGGCCATCCCGTTAAAGGAAAATGCAACCGGCAGATATTATGTGGACATCCATTGTATCAATTGCTCTTTGTGTTCACAGATTGCACCACAGCTATTTGCAACCAACCATGAACAAGGGTATGAATATGTATGCCGGCAGCCGGGAACAAAAGAAGAGGATGACCTGGTTGCCGAACTTATTGACATATGCCCGGCAAGTGCAATCCAGGAGAATAAATAAAGCCGTTGGCTTTTAATGACAGCGTTCCAGTCAAAGTGGAGGGAAGTGTGAAACAGGTTATCAGTATAAGCTTGGGAGCCAGTAAGGATGATTATGAGTTTGAAACCGAATTCCTGGGCCGGCAGTTTTTTGTCAAGCGCCTGGGTGCTGACGGGGATATGGACAGGGCGGCACAAATGCTTCTGGAATGGGACAGGAAAGCCGATGCCATCGGCATCGGCAACATTAAATTCCCCCATGCCATTGCTTCGAATTTTTTGACCAAAAAACATGATGACAAGATCAAGACCCTTGGCAAAAGGATACAGACACCGGTCACCACGGGCGCTTCACTTCGGGATGTTTCTTTTGAATGGTCGCTGCGGTATGTGGATCACAAATTCGGCAGTTATTTTAACAATGCCAAGGTCTTGTTTCTTTCGGGCATGACCAGTTATAAAATTGCCAGAGTCATGGCTGAATATACGGATAACCTGACCTTTGCAGACCCGGTTATTGAAAACGGTATTTCAAAGCTGATCCATTCCATTAAAGGACTTGAACGGTATGCAAAAGGCTCCCATGAAATTCTTGAATGGCTGCCCGGTAAACGATTGACCTCTTCTGTGGTACCCCTTAAAAAATGGAACAATTATATCCTTAGAAAGGCCATGCAAAAGGCAACCATTATTGTGGTGCCCTCTTATAAATTTTATGAATACCTTAAAGATGCCACTTTGGAAGAACTTGGCGGCAAAACCATTATCACTGCTACAGCCTATGATGACCGGATTGAGTTTTTAAAGGAGCGGGGCGTTGATGTCATCATTGACACCACCCCGAAAATCTTGGAGCGCGTGGTGGCTCCCAATGTAATCGAAGCCCTGATCCTTGCGGCGTTGGAAAAAAAATCCGACATGGTCCATGCGGATGATCTTTTAGAAATCATCAGCATGCAGAAGATGGATCCCCGGGTCGTGTACCCGTCCGGCCGGGAAAAAAGGGTCAATCGGTTTGCCTTTGTCATTCACCCCTTGTCCAAGGAATTTTTAAAAAAAGACAAGGCAGTTGATTTTATATCCTCATTTACGCCACCGGCATTTCTTGATGCAGTTGAAAAGGTCATTGCCTACGCACCGCCATGGGTTTATTCAAAAGTGACCGGCATAAAATCCCCTACAGGGGCTCAAGCTGAAGGCTGGCTCATAACTGTGGGAGGAACCCCCAAACAGATGCTGGCCCACAGTCCTGAATTTACCTATGCAAGGCTGTTGCAGGCAGCCAGGATGGCCAGGCGGATGGGGGCCCAGATCATGGGGCTTGGCGCCTTTACAAAGGTGGTGGGGGATGCCGGTGTAACCGTGGCCAAAAAAGCGGATATTCCCATTACCACCGGTAACAGCTACAGTGCCTCCGGCGCTTTGTGGGCGGGTGCGGATGCGGTTCGCCGCATGGGGCTTATCCAGATTGAATCAGGGAAAAAAATTGCAGCCAAAACCATGGTATTAGGAGCTACAGGCGCCATTGGTTCCGTGTGCTGCCGTCTTCTGGCAAAAGCCTTTGATGAAGTGATCATGGCAGGGCGGAATACGGCAAAACTGTTGGCCCTGCAGCAGTCCATACTTGAAGAGACACCGGATGTTAAAATAAAGATTACCACCAAGCCGGACCGGTTTCTTGAAGACATGGATGTGATTGTGACCGCTACATCCGGTGCCGGGAAAAAAATTCTGGATATCACCAAAGTAAAACCCGGATGTGTGATTACGGATGTGGCAAGGCCTCTGGACCTTTCTCCGGAAGATGTGGCCAAGCGGCCCGATGTCCTGGTGATTGAATCCGGTGAGATCGAACTGCCCGGCAACCCGGAAATGAAAAATATCGGTCTGCCCCACAAGGTGGTGTATGCCTGTCTTGCCGAGACCATTGTCCTGGCCCTTGAAGGACGGTTTGAAATCTTTACCGTGGGAAGAGAAATAGAATGGGAAAAAGTACGAGAAATCTATAAGCTGGGACTCAAACACGGCATGAAACTGGCTGCAATTTCCGGTGTGAACGGGGTGTTCAGTGATGCAGATATTCTCAAAGTAAGGGATCTGGCTCTAAAAGCCGGGCATAAAGCAGGCCAACCCGCTGTCACAGGGATATCTGCAGGAGGAAAGGCGTGAAACAGATCATCAATATAAGTCTTGGACCGCAAAGCGAAGATTATGAGCTGAAAACAAAATTTTGCAATAAATCGTTTTTTATTCAGCGCCTGGGCACTGACGGAGACCTCTTAAAAGCTGAAGACCTGTTGTTAAAATTCAATAAAAAAGCCGACGTCCTTTGCATCAGCGGTATTAAGTATCCGTCTGCCCTGGGCGGCAAAGGGGTTACAGATCAAAAGACCCTGGACCTTCTGGCGTTGTGCGAACGGTTGCAGACCACTGTCACTACAGGGGAAACGCTTTACAAGGTGAGCCAGGAATGGAGCATCCGTAATATTCAGTTTTCCCTGGGCAATAATTATTTCACCAATGCCAGGGTCCTGTTTTTTTCCGGCATGGCAAATGCCACACTGGCAAAGGTCATGTCGGAATATACAGACAATATAATGTTTGCCGATGCCATCCTGGAAAACGGCATTCCCAAGGTGCTTAACTCCCTGAAGGAACTGGAACTGTATGCCGGCAAGGGCCAGGAATTCCTGCGGAACCTGCCGTTTCGAAAAATGGTGTCCCGGAAAAAACAGGTCAGGGCCTTAAACGATTATCAGCTTAAAAAAGCCGTACAAAAAGCCCATATCCTTGTCATTCCCCATGAGGGGTTTTATGAATATATTGGTGATTTCTCCGGACAAGACCTTGAGGGTAAGATTGTTATCACTACAACCGCCTATGATGACCGGGTGGATCTTTTGACCCAGATGGGGGTTGCAGTCATTATTGACACCACGCCCCAGCTGATTGAACCGGTAGTGGAGGATGTGGTGATAGAGGCATTGATGATTGCCGCCATGAATGTGCCGAAAGGCAAACAGATGAAGGACGATTTGCTGGAGATTATCAGTGAACAGCGCCTTGATCCCAGGATCATCTACCCGTTAGAACCCGGAAAGCGGGTGAACCGGTTTGCCTATCTTATCCATCCTCTTTTTCAGGATCATTTTAAAAAGGTCAAGGCCTTTGAAGTGTTGTCCGAGATTTCGCCAAAAAGCATGGGGGCTGTGGAAAAAATCATGGCGTATTCACCGCCTTTTGTGTACGCCAAGGTAAAAGGGATAAAATCACCAACCGGTGTTGAAGCCGAAGGGTGGCTGATTTCCATAGGCGAGACTTTGGAACAGATGCAGGCACACCCGCCTGAATTCACCACAAAAAAGATCATGAAAGCCGCCCGGATGGCAAAGAAATTAGGGGCCCAGGTCATGGGTATTGCCATGCTGCCCAAGGGAATGCACGGGACCTCCCTTGAAGTCGGCAAACATGCCGCACTTCCCATTACCACCGGCAATTCTTATACAGCCTCCACTGCATTGTGGGCAGCAGCTGAGGCTGTCCGCCAGATGGGGTTAACCCAGCTGAAAGACGGTAAGATTTTAAGGGCAAAAGCCATGGTGATCGGCGCCACAGGCGATGTCGGCTCCATCTGCGCACGGCTTCTTGCAACCGCTTTTGAACAGGTCTATCTTGTCAGCCGCAACATGGCAAAACTCTTAACCCTCCAGGAAATGCTCCAGGAGGAAAAACCGGAGTTAACGCTTTTTGTCTCCACCCGGGCAGACCGGTACCTGGAGGATATGGATGTGGTGGTCATGGCCAGTTCCGGTGCCCAGAAAAGCATTGATATCATGCGGGTAAAGCCGGGGTGTGTGATCACGGATATCACCCGGCCCATGATATTTTCACAAAAACAGGTGGCTCAAAGACAGGATGTGCTGGTGATCACCGGCGGTGAGATTGAACTTCCCGGAGAAGCCATTGAGATGAAGGATATCGGCCTGCCCCCCGGGGTGGCGTATGCCGGTCTGGCTGAAACCATCATCCTTGCCCTGGAAGGACGATTTGAAGAGTTTACCAAAGGCAGCCATACGGAATGGGAAAAAGTAAAGGAAATTTATAAACTGGGCATCAAACATGGGATGAAACTTTCCGCTATTTCAGGAATTGACGGCGTGCTGACCCCGGAGGATATCGCTCGGGTAAAGGCCCAGGCATTGAAACAAAGAGGAAAACTGTAACAGACCCATGAACCTGGCAGCAAAAACAAGGCAGCTTCGGAAATCAGCCGTTCGATTTGTGGTGAACGAGATTCCCACCCGTGTGATAAATGTTGGTTATGACACCTACAGCAGGATCTATAAGGGCCAGCTCAACCTTGGCCTTCCGGTTGCCCCGGAATTGATCATCAGCCGGGAAGAGATTAAATCCAATGCCGTGGGAAAGCTTGCACTGACCTTATACCACATAATTTACAGGATCACCCGGACAGTCATTGCCCGGGATGTCATCAAGTCCATTCTTTATGACGAGCTGGAAAAAGACAGCATCCGCCTGACTGAAAAAGTGATTCTGCTAACCCGGGAAGGGCTTGAACAGATTGCTGTTAAAAGGCTGGACATTGACCCTGGTTTTTTTCAAAAGATTTATAATGAAGCCCTGCGGCGCAATATCCTTAAACAGGCATTGAAAAATGCCTGTCAGCCCGCTTATTTTGAAAGTGAGGTTGATGAAAAGGAAAACAATGGCAGGGGGGATTATGAAATTGTTTATTACCAGGATTTTACAGAAGAAGGCAAAGAAATAAAGTTCCGCCGCCTGTTGAGTATGGAAGCTGTGACGGCTGGAGACAACAATCCTTCCGTCATTCTGGTTCCGGGGTTTGCAAACAACTCCAGCTGCTTCAACTTGAACAATCGGTATTCCATTGCCAAGAATCTTGCGGATAAGGGCAACTGGGTCTATCTGTTTGATCCCAGGGGGGTGGGCGTCAATACCGGCAGATTTGATCCGAGCTATACCGTTGACACACTGATTGATTATGATCTGCCCACGGTGTTGAATTTTATCACTCAAAGGAGCTGCGGTAAGCCTTCAATCCTCATAGGGCACAGCATGGGCGGTCTGGTTTCTGAAAATATGGTTTTAAACTGGTCCATGCGTCTTGATTTTTCCAGGGTAAAACTGCCGGAGAAAAATAAAAGAGCATTGGACAAAGTCCTGGTGTCGGAACAGATTGCCAAGGCATCGCTAAAAACCGTGAAAGCCGTTGTCTCTCTGGGGTCTCCCAGGTGTTTTGATAAAAAATCCCATGTATTTTTCCCGTCCGCCCTGTGGCTGAATCATTTGTCCAGAATTTTTAAATTATCCCATGTTCCCGTCCAGGAGATGTCCTGGCTTTTAACACAGCTGCCGCTGTTTAAATCCATCACCCGGTCTATATATAATAAAAATATCGGGGGGCTTAATTTTTTAATCTCCCCTGAAAATCATAAAAATGATAAATATTTTATAGAGCGGTATCTTGAAAAAGCCATGGAATCCATACCATTGGGCCTTGGATTTCAGTTCCTTAAAGCAGTATATGACGGTAACGGGTTTAAGAGAATGGATCCGTCTTGTTTAAATTATACCCATCATTTTTCTTTTTTCCCGAAAAATATCCCGGTGTTCCACTTCTGGGGGGCCCAGGACTGTCTTGCACCGCTGGAAAATATACGCTATAGTCAGTTTTATCCTCACGCATATAAAAGGGTATACCGGCTTGAAAAGCCAGAGGATTTGAAAAAAGTAGAGATTTTACCGGAACAAAGCCAGCTCATCGATTTTGTTATTGAAGGGGCCAATCATCTTGATCTGCTGTATGGGAAAAAGGCAAAGGAGCTTGTTCATCCGCTGTTTGAAAAAATTATTCAAACGGTTTGGTCTGACTGGTCTTACGCAGACCTGGCCACATTAAATCCCGATGCTGCAGAATGTGTGTCAAACCTTGTTGCAGAATAGACTAAATGGGGGCATCGTTTGCCTGACCGGAAGATTCAAAGAATATGCTAAGCCTGAAGGATTTTGATGTTGTCGGCCGGACATACCGGAACGTGAATCGTTACCGCCAGATACTGACTATTCTTTTCAAGTATGGATTCGGAAATATTGTTGATGCCCTGAA
>JAHJLN010000025.1 GCA_018821715.1 Pseudomonadota bacterium
ATCAATGGTTTTGGCAAAAATTTCTATGGGTGCTATCTTCCCGTCAGGATGGATATAATCAATTTCAAGGTTTTGAACCGCTCCTGTGTTAAAACATTTTTGAACCTCTATTAAATTTCGTTCTATATCATAGGGTGCTGTCCACTCCAGTACACTTCGGCCAATGATGTCCTTCAAATCAGAATGACCGGTCATTTTTACATAGGTCTGATTTGCCTCTAACACGCGCCCTTTTTCATCTACAAACACAAAGCCTGTATCGGTTGTCTCAATCAGGGCCCGGTATTTTTTTTCACTCTCTTTTATGGCTTTCTCAGCTAATTTGCGATCAAAGACTTCCTGCTGAAGACTGGTATTTGTTTTGACCAGTTCGGCTGTCCGTTCTTTGACGACACCTTCAAGTTTATCACTGTGTTTTCGAAGTTTTTTCTCCAGCAGGATACGTTTTCGAACATTGATGGATAAAAAAGTGATCAATACAACAGACAGGACGCCAAAAATACTGGCCGCCCATACAAGGTCTTTATATTCATAATAAAATGAAGAGGGCTTATTAATGATGACAGAACTTTGGGGCAAAGAAGATTCGTTAATTTTAAATTTTTTCAGCTGATGATAATCAAACATTGCCACGGCAGGGGCCTTGTACAGGATGGGAATATCATTTACTGGAACCCCTTTTATTATTTTTGTGACCATTTCCATTGATAGTTGAGCCATCAGTTCTTCACTGACAACCTTTCCTCCGACGGCACCATTGCCTACATCAATTTTTTTAAAGGTATAGAACGGAAGCTTGAACTCGCCGGTCAATTCATTAAGGATCTTAAGATTGCTGTCATATTGTTTTCCATGCTGATCCAGCAAAAAAGAAAAGAAAAGAATAACCGTTCCTTTGGGCTGTTCCCCTATTTCTTTTTTTAGCTGCATCAGGCTTTTATCTGTCAACATAACAATATCCACCAAATTTTCATACTCAGGGATGATCCGATTCAGCTCAATAAGACTCTTCTTGGTTGACGGTCTTTGATCGCTGATTACACAAATTCGTGACGTTCCGGGGTGAAGTGTTAAAATCAAATCAAGAGAGCCTCTCACATCAACCGCTTGGGCCACTCCGGTTATTTTTTTTTGTCCGGCTATCCGTGAGGCCTTAAAATCATTTGGGCCACAGAAGACTACCGGTATATCCGGAAACAATGTGTTTCTATTTTTTAAAATAAAATCCAACGCCACATCATTGGTTGTTAAAATGGCTTTCATTGAGATGTGACCGAATTTTTTCTTGAATAATGCTTCCTGCTCAGATTCAATTTGTATGGATGGTTTTCTAAGATTATCCAGATATTCCACATGCGTCTCTATGGGGATATCTGATGCTTTGATGGCAGCTTCAATCCCTTTCATCAGCCCCTGGGACCAGGGTAAACTTTCATGGTATGAGTGCAAAACAAGGATATGGTTCTTTTCATCGGCAGATGAGTTGGATATCCCGATGAAAAACAGGCAGATAAAAAAGGCCCTCATAAAACAGAGACACCGTGACGTTTCAAACATGTTATCAAAATCCTGATTCTTAAAATAAGTAGGTCATAGAATACAATATCAGTAATTGCAAAACAAATATATTTACACATTAATTTTACGGATTGATATTCATTTAAAAACCAGCTTGCCGCAGTTGTTTTTCCTTAGTATAATCCAGGTCAGCAAACGGCGGATGATAACTTAACCGGTAAGGATTGGATCAAGCACTCCTTGTTACCTTCAATGGATAAACATGAAAAAAAAACCCGTTAAAATAAAACTAAAGGATATCGGTGGAATCCTTGTTGACCACTTTGGCAAAAGAAAGAATATCAACTGCTATATCGGCTCAAACTCAGCCACCCCGACGGCCAGCATAGAAGCCTTGACTGAAGCTGTTAAAGAAGAAAGCCCGGATCTTCCTTTTATAAAAATGTTCCACATCCTTTTACACGGAAATGTCCCCTATGTTGAAGAGGGTATGCAAGACCGGGTAAAAGCCTACTCTATTTTCTCAGGCGGTGCTGTAAGAAAGGCGGCAAATGAAGGAAGAGCATACTACCTTCCCTGTACCCTTGGGACCATGGATCGCCTGATCGGAAAAGACTGTGCCTATGAAATAGACCTGGTGATAATGAAAGTCAGGAAAAATGAACTGACCGGAGAATACAGTCTTGGCCTTTCCGTAGATGCGATTCACTGCGCACTTGAAACCGCCGGTGTTGTTATTGCCGAGCTTGACCCTAGTATGCCCTTCACACAAGGGCAAAGCGTTATTTTGGGACAAGACATTGATTATATTATTGAAGACGGCATTCAACCTGTCTACACCTTTGACCCTCCTGATTTTAACCGGCTTCCCAATGCCGAAAAAAGAATCGGGGAATTGATCAGTGAACACTTTCTCAAGGATGGCATGACGCTGCAGGTGGGCCTGGGGAAAATACCCGATGCTGTCATTGGTGTTATCGGTGCAGCCGGGTATAAAGATCTTGGCGTACACACCGAGCTGTACAGCGACGGATTGATGTACCTGCAGGAAAAGGGGATTATTAACAACAAACGAAAAAAAATCAATACCGGATACAGCACCACAAGCCTGATCATGGGATCAAAAAAACTGTATGATTATGTTCACATGCGCTCCCAGGTCCAGATGAGGCCCTGCATTTACACCAATAATGCTCAAAAGGTTCGGGAATGTGGTTCTTTTCTTTCAGTCAACACAGCCATCGGCGTTGACCTGTCAGGAAATGTATGGGCTGACTTTATCGATCCGACAACCTATTACGGCGGAGTTGGCGGGCAGCCTGATTTTGTAAGAGCCTTAAGTCATAAAAAATACGGCACCCCGGTGATTGCCATGAAAAGTCAGGCCAGAAACTTTCAATCCAAAATTGTCCCGGCTCACCCTTCAGGCATCACCCTTACGGCTTCTGCCTATGACGGCGTGGTTATTGTAACCGAATACGGCATCGCAGATTTAAGAGATCTGCCCACAGGGTTTAAAGGGCTTGCCCTGGCAAGCATTTCCCACCCTGATTTCAGAGAAGGCCTTTTAAGAAAAATTTTTAATGACCCAAGAATGACAAAACCAAAGGGGTTTTCATTGGATAAGATTCCACCCGGTGTCACGCTTTATAGCGGTAAAACAAAACTATAAACCAATACGCCCTTTTCACCGGGTTTGCAAATTTCAATATAAGCGTAAAATTTGGCTTGCAAGGCAAAATTAATGGTTCGATAAAATTAAACACAAGCTCTTATTTCTCTGTACTTTAATTGAATTTTATTTAATAATTGGCTTACTTAAATCACCTTTACCGGCACAGCAGGAGAAATCGAATGAATCTGAGGGATATTTGCCCTGACAAACTGCTCACAGCGCAACAGAGTGTCAAAAAAATAAAAAATGGATCCCGGGTCTTTATCGGCACGGGATGTGGTGAGCCTCAGCAGTTAATAAAAGCCATGATAGAAGATCTTTCCATACAGGATATTGTCATCTATCAGATGCTGTCTTCCACCCTGTCCAAGTATGTGAACGATGAAAACTTTCTTTCAAGATTCTCCATAAAACTGTTTTTTATTTCCATTTTAATGCGGCAATCCGCCTTTGAAGGAAAAATTGATTATATTCCTGTTTACCTGTCCCAGATCCCGAAAATTTTCGAAAACCATGAAATCGGCCTTGATGTCGCGCTGATTCAGGTCAGCCCGCCGGACAATCATGGGTATTGCAGCCTGGGTATTTCCGTTGACATTACCCTTTCAGGCATGCGGAATGCCGATGTTGTCATTGCCCAGATCAACCCTGAAATGCCCAGGACCTGGGGGGACAGTAATGTCCACATTGATGAAATTGATTATCTGGTCGAACATAAAGAACCCATACTCGAATCCAATCCTGGAATGAAAAACCAGAAAGTCGTTGAACGAATCGGTCATTATGTCAACATGCTGGTAGATGACGGTGCAACGTTGCAAATCGGATTCGGCCATTTGCCGGATGCGGTTGTTCCCTATCTTTCCGACAAAAAAGATCTGGGGATCCACACCCAGGTTATCACAAACGGACTGTTGCCGCTTTTTAAAAAGAAAGTCATCACCAACAAAAAAAAATCATTTCTCCAGGACCGGGTTGTTGCCTCTTTGTGCATGGGATCAAAAGAATTGTATGATTTTGTTGACAACAATCCCATGTTTTACTTTAAATCATCGGAATTTGTAAATGATCCCAATGTAATTGCAAAAAATGATAATTTTATTTCCATCAGTTCTGCCCTTGAAGTAGATCTGACAGGCCAGGTCTGTACAGATTCAAAAGGATATCTGTTTTACAGCGGGATTGGCGATCAGGTGGATTTTATCCGGGGCTCCTCCATGTCAAAGGGAGGGTTTTCCATTATTATTATTCCATCCACCGCTCAAAATGGCAGGGTATCCAGAATCGTACCGCATTTAAGTGAAGGTGCAGGTGTCGCTACCACCAGAGGAGATATTGATATCATCGTCACCGAGTACGGCATCGCTGAAATGCGAAGAAAAAGCATCTACCAGCGGGTGATGGAACTTGCACGGATTACCCACCCCAAATTTAGAAAAGAGCTGATAGAAGAGGCAAAAAAAAGGCATTATATCTTCCCGGATCAGCTGCCGCCAACCACCCAGGATCTTCTGTTTTTAGATCAATACCTTTATTCATTAAAACTTGCCAATGGGAAAAACGTTGATTTCAGGCCCCTGTTACCCTCTGATGAGTTTGAATCCAGACATTTTTACTATTCTCTTCAGGAAGACTCCATTTACTACAGATTTTTTAACAAACGAAAAGTTTTCTCCAGGGCCATGCTTCAAAAACAATGGGCCCAGGTTGATTATCGAAGAAATATGACCATCATCGGCCTGATGCAGATAGGCAAACACAAACAGATAGTGGCAATCGGTTCTTATGCTGAAGCAGATAATGATTCTGCCGAAGTG
>JAHJLN010000265.1 GCA_018821715.1 Pseudomonadota bacterium
CGCATCTGTGATGTCTCCATAGGCACTGTCCGGACCATTGTTACGGTACAGGGGAGAACCATGATCGCCTTTATTCTGGCAGTGTTTGAAATTGTCATCTGGATAGGCGTTGCAAGTACGGTAATCAACCAGGTCAAAGATCAGCCGATCCTGATATTTTTTTACGCTTTAGGATATGCAACCGGCAATGTGCTTGGCATTAAACTGGAAGGAAAATTGGCCTTTGGTCTGACTATATTACGCATTATCTGTAGGGAAAAGGGAGATGTTATAGCTTCTAAGCTGAGGGAATTGGGGCAACCCGTTACCAAATTCATAGGTGAGGGCATGAAAGGTCCAGTTTTTGAACTGTATATCGCCTGTAGGCGAAAAGACCTGAAATGGATACTCGCGGAAGTAACCAGTATTGACAAAGATGTATTTTATGTTATTGAGCAGGCAAGATCAATGAGCAAAATACTAAGACCGGTCAGCACCCCATTAGGTGGATGGCGATCTATAGACAAGAGGAAATAAGCCGACGTTTTGTTTTTTTCCGGCGGCTGGTTCTATCTATTATACCAATCGCCATGACACTGTTTTTTTTATTCAGGATACTGAACCGTTTAAGTATTCATAGGGAGGAATAAATGCAATTTTTAAAAAAGAAGACATTGACAGGCCTGGCCAGAACCTGTGGCTGAGCAGCCAAAATAAGTCCGACGGATCTGTCGGATGCGCTAAAGGGCCTTAGGCCTTCATCTGACCCAAATCTTATAGTGGGCATTGAAACGGCTGATGATGCCGCGGTCTATAAACTGTCTGATGGAATGGCGATGATTAATACCGTGGATTTCATCACACCGCCGGTTGACGATCCATACTGGTTCGGCCAGATCGCTGCAGCCAATTCTATTTCAGATATATACTCAATGGGCGGCAAACCGCTCACAGCTTTAAATGTGGTAATGTTTCCCTCTAAGATTCTTGATATGGGGATCTTGCATGATATTTTGCGAGGCGGACACGATAAGGTTGTCGAAGCAGGTGCCTGCCTGGTCGGAGGGCATACGGTTGATGATGAAGAACCCAAATACGGACTCTGTGTCAATGGAATAGTTGATCCAAACCGGGTGATCACTAATGCCGGCTCAAAGCCGGGCGATGCCCTGGTCCTCACAAAACCCATTGGTTCGGGAGTCCTGTTTAATGCAGTACGTTCCGGCAAACTGCCATTCAAAGACCTGGAAAAAGATGTTCTGCCTTTGGTTGCTTCTTTAAATGATATTGCCATGGCAGCAGCGCTTAAGTTTAATGTGCATGCCTGCACCGATATTACAGGGTTTGGCATTCTGGGCCATCTCCTTGAGATATCCCTGGGGTGTAATGCCGGGGTGGTGGTCGATTTCAAGGCGCTGCCAATCTATCCTTATGCCCTGGAAATGTATAATAAAGGCGAGACAACCGGCAGCAACAAGGGTAACCGCCAGATGGTGAACACCAGCAGCTTTGAGATACAAACCGCTTTATCAGAACAGGAAGAGGAGTTGCTGTTTGATCCGCAGACCTCGGGGGGGTTGTTGCTGTCTGTACCGGATTCTCAAAGTGGTGATCTTATTAAATCCTTGAAAACCGCAGGTGTTGCTGTTGCAGAAAAAATCGGGTATGTGGTTGCAGAACCTGTGGGGATTACCGTTGTATAGGCAATGGAGATCTATTTTGTCATAGGAGGCTTAAGCCTGATAACCGGCTTTTTGTCCGGCTTACTCGGTATCGGCGGCGGCATTGTCCTTGGCCCGCTTCTTCTATACGTGCCGCCGCTCTTTGGCCTTGAGCCTCTTGCCATGCGTGATGTAGCAGGTCTTACAATCATACAGGGACTGCTGGCCTGTCTGGGGGGTATTCTTGTACATCGAAAATTCCAATTTGTCAGTGATAAACTCTCCCTATGCATGGGAACCACTATTTTTATTGCTGCCGGTGTCGGGGGGGCTGCCTCCGGGTTTATCGCAAATGACATATTGGTTTTTATTTTTGCCTGCCTGGCCTTTGCAGCCGCCATATTGATGATAAAACCTGTCAGAAATGACCCTGAAAAACCAGATACTGCAACTGTCCGCTTTCAGTGGTCGCGGGCTGTCAGTGTTGCTTCGGGTGTGGGTTTGCTTGGCGGCATGGTTGGACAAGGAGGCTCATTTATCCTGATCCCTTTAATGATTTTTTATGTTAAGATTCCAACAAGAATTGCCATTGGCAGCAATTTGGCAATCGTGATGCTGTCATCTTTAGCCGCCTTTATTTCCAAGGCAGCAACCGGTCAGATACAATGGATAATGACGATTCCAATCGTTCTCATGGTTCTTCCCTTTGCAGTCCTTGGTGGATACGTAAGCTCAAAAGTATCGGTCCTGTGGCTTCGAAGGATTTTAGCCTGTCTGATTGCTGCTGCCGCCCTATGGATGTGGTTCTCCTTGTTATGCTAAACTACTGCAAAAAATACGCTGCAGCAGCTTAACGAGAGCAGGAAACCTGAAACGTTGAAGCAGACGAACTCTCTTCTTCCGGCACGATCTCTATCATAAAATGAATTCGTGATTTTTGAATCATTTGCATCTTTGCTTTGAATTTATTATTGTTTTTGTCTTTCATTACATAGGGTTGGGTTGTTTTGCCGGCAATAAGGGTTTCAATAATCTTTGGGGTCAGCTTTTTACCTGAAATCTCCTTCCATATGACAAAAAGGCAATTACCATCTTCAGGCCGCCAGTTGGCACACCCATACCCTTTATTTCCTTCAATTATTTTCCCGCCGC
>JAHJLN010000266.1 GCA_018821715.1 Pseudomonadota bacterium
CGTTGTTGAACTCTTCATCAGTAAACGGTTTATAAAGAATTTTATTGATACCAGTCCTGGTTAAAGTAGAACCATCACCACCTGCGCCTTCAATTTCTTCATCTTTAAAATTACTTTGAGTAGTAATCATAAGAATGGGCACCTCTTGCTGAGTATATTTTTTCCGAACCACGCGGCTCAGTTCAAGACCACTGATCTTCGGCATATTCAAGTCTGTAATGATAAGATTCGGTCTTTTATTCAGAATCTCGGGCAAAGCCTCTTCCGGCTTATCAAATGTTTTTGGCATAAAGCCGATAGCTGTCAATTTGTTTGTCAGAAGTTTCAGCATCATTTTTGAATCATCAATTACAATAATTCGAGTTTGATCATTGGCGGCTTCTCTCTTTTTTGAAACTGTATTGGAAACCTTTTTTACAAATTCTGTCTGACCGATCCCGGACATATGCCTTAAAAAAGCTCTTCTTGTTTCACGATCGGCTTTTCCAATGATATGGTCATGGGCAATCTTTAAAAAAGTTTCTTCTGTTACAAGATATTCATATATATTGGCTGCATCAGAATCTATCAGGGCTGTAACTACGAGCCTTGAAGTTGCATCACCTTTTCGTATTACTTTCCGAAGCCATGCCACCAGGGGAATTGAAAAGTTTTTGTTTACAGCTCTTGCCGCACTCATTCGAACTGCTTCCACAGGGTCCTTTAGCCCCTGAACAAGATTGATTGCTGTATCAGGAGAATGGATACGTTCCAAAGCCTCGTAGGCAGCCTGGCGGATATTTGCATTTTTCGGTTGAGTGTTGATGATATCAAGAATCGGTATGATCGCAGCAGGATCTGCTATATACCCTAAAACCGTAATAAGGTGAACAAGACAGTCCTCATCTGTATTCTGAAGTGACTTTGTCAGAATCGGAACAGATTTTTTACCCAGTTTCAACAACTGGTCAATGGCAGTATCCCGGATGATCGTATCACTGGAACTCAAAAAATTGGCCAAAATGTCTATGGCATATAAATCCTGGATATCAGCAAGTGCCTCTATTGTAACGATATTGGTCTGCTCATCATCTCCAATAAAACCCATCAGCTGGTCAACTGCATCTGTAATTCCGGATTTTGCGATAGCGAAAACAGCCGCTTTTTGAATATCCCTGTCCGGTACCCCGGCCATATCTGCAATTGTGGGTAATGCATCCAGTGCCCTCAGTTTCCCCAAGGCATTTATCGCTTCAATTACAATATCTTTATCGTTTCTTTCAATAATGATTTTCTGAAGTTCCGTAGCTAGTTCGGTCATGAATAATTCACCGACAGCTTTGATAAACAGCAGCCGGGCCTCTTTCTCGCCCTCCCTGATAAATTTTACAGTAAGATCCGTGTTGCTGTATGCTTTATCGAGAATAAGCAAATAAAGGGCGTCCTGGATTTCTGGATCTGATATATCTGCTTGTATTAAATATTCAATTAAAGGAAAAACAACCTGTTCAGGCCCATTGACAAGCGCTACTATTGTTTTTTTCTGGACACTGACATCACCATCAGAATTTATAACAAACTGAAGCAATGCTTTTGCCTTTACAACATCTTTTTCATTTAAACAAAACGCCAGCTCATTAAAAAATTCTTCGGTATTAATTATAGACATGTTTTTCCCTTTAATAACCTTCCAATTGTTAGAGCTTCTATTTAAATACTCTCTTTTTTTATTGGTAACATAGTATCACCATCAAAGAATTTCGTCTAACGGATAAGAAAAATATCCAATAGGTTCGATTTCTTTGCTGTTTTTTTAATACCACCCTATCCGGGTAAGATGCTTTCAGGGTCGGTTGACGTCTGGTCTGAACCCAGGAAAAAAGCCCTGGTTTTGGTGTACCCGGCTGAAAAGTTGAGTTTGGCGTTTTCTATCAAGGCATATAATGTGGGAACAACCACCAGTGTAAGAATCGTAGCGATCATCAGGCCGAAAATAACCACAATGGCCATGGATCTCCACCACTGGCTGGATTCACTGGCCAGTGACAATGTCCATACATGAAAATCATAACTGATGCCCGTGACCATGGGGAGCAGTCCCAGGATAGTTGTAACTGCCGTTAAAAGAACCGGTCTGAGCCGGGTTGCACCGGCAGAAACAACAGCGTCCCTAAGGGTCATGCCGTTTTCTCGAAGGCGATTGGTATAATCAATGAGAACAATGGCATTGTTCACCACGACACCGGCAAGGGAAATAATGCCGACCCCTGTCATAATGATGCCGAACGGTGACTTGATAACGGCAAGCCCCCAGAAGGCGCCGCCAAGAGAGAGGATAACCGACGTGAGGATGATGACCGGCTGAACCACGGAATTGAACAATGTCACCAGGATCAGAAAGATTAAAAACAGGGCGATGATAAACGCTTTTGATAAAAATTCTTCTGATTCTTTCTGGCTTTCATCCTCACCCGTGAATTTGTATTTATAACCCGGTGGAAGTGGTATCTGTTTGAGCAGTTCCTGGGCCTGAATTCTGGCAATCGTGCCCGTGGTTTTGGCTTCATCGACATTTGCCTTGACCGTGACAACGCGTTCATGGTTCTTTCGGACAATATCCCCGAGGGTTCCGGCATATTCGATACTGGCCAGGGTGGTCAACGGCACAATTTCTCCTGTGGGAGTGGGAATCATGAGTTTATAAAGGACATCGGCCACCTGCCTGTCGGAATGGGCAAGTTTCACCACAATGTCATAATCATCATCCCCTTCATAATAGGTGGACACGTCAAGTCCGTTATAGGCTGTTTTCAAGGCATTCCCAATGGCACTGGTGGTCAGGCCGAAAAGGGCGGTCTTCTGCCGGTCTATTTTTACCTGTACGCTTGGCAGGTCTCCCTGGTAATCGTCCCGGACATCTTTTACATTGGGAATGTTCTCAACCACTTTTTTCATTTTTTCAGCGATTTTGCTTAATACCCCAAAATTATTTCCCGAGATCTCGATATTGATGGGAGGGCCTGTGGGAGGCCCTTCCTGCTGCTGGTCCACCGTGATTTTCACTCCGGCAATATGTTTAACCCTGTTTCTTAATTCTTCTAAGTCATCCTTGGTAGGCGATTTCCTGTGTTCAAAATCAATAAACTGAATGCCGATATGATTGGGAAGGTTGGAATCAAAAATAGATCCACCTGAATTTTGGACCACTTTAGTATAAATATGTTCAATATTGTTGATATTTCCGGGAGCCATGAATTTTGTGCCGTCGGCATTTTCATGCTCCTGAAGTTTCATGGCATCTGCGTAGCCCATATGTTGATTTCCTGTAATCGCTATCTCGACTTTTTTAACGGTTTTGTCAATAAAATCAAGATCTGCTCCTTCGGGAGGATCAATGTTCACATACACGGATATCGGATCAATGGGCGGAAAAAATTCAACCGGTTTTTCAATGCCGATGGTAATGAGCCACACCTGGACAAGAAGAATCAATACGGCAAAAGACCCGACCAATACAGTGATTTTATGGTCCAGGGCCATGTTCAGTAATTTTGAATAAAGCTTTAATCCCATTCCCTTGATTTCAATGGGTTTTTCTCCCTGGGCCTCAATATCTTCGGCTGTAAGGGTCTCTCCATTGATTGCTTTTTTAGCCTTCATGAAAAAGGCGCACATGGCAGGGTTGATCACAAGAGCGACAAACAGGGATGAAGACAGCGTTATAATCAGCGTAATGGGAAGGTATTTCATGAATTCACCCATAACACCCGGCCAGAAAATCATTGGGAAAAAGGCTGCCAGGGTGGTGAGAGTGGAACCGATAACCGGCCAGGCCACCTCACTTGTGGCTTTCATGGCAGCTTCCACTTTTGGAACCCCCTGCTGCATGTAGCGATAGACGTTTTCAACAATAACAATGGCATTGTCCACCAGCATCCCCAGTGCCAGGGTTAAAGAGAACAGAACAATCATGTTCAGGGTATATCCCATGGTGTGCAATACGGCAAAAGACAAAAACATTGAAAAAGGTATGGCAATTCCGACCAGCAAGGCATTTCTAAACCCCAGGGCAATAAACAGGACGATCACCACCAGAATAAGCCCTGAAATAATATTGTTTTCAAGGTCGGCAACCATCAGCCGGATATCTTTTGATTTGTTCATCAGCTTGGTAATGGTGGTGTTTTTCGGAAAGTACCGTTCAGCTTCTTTTACAATTTCATCGACCTTGTCGGCAATGAAAATAATATTTTCACCAGCCCGTTTTTTTACCGCAATATTCACCGAGTCAACGCCATTCAAGCGGGATCGGGAGGTTTCTTCCTTGATGCCGTCAACAACGGTTGCCACATCTTTCAGATAAATGGGGCTGCCGTTATGGGTGGCCACAACCAGGGAAAGGATTTCTTCAGGGGTTTTAAATTCTCCGGGAACCTTGAGCTGATACCTGCCCTGTCCAAGGGTAATGGCACCACCGGAAGTGTTCTGGTTCTCGCTGACAACCGCCTGCTGCAGGGAGGTAATGGGAATCCTGTAATAGGCCAGCTTATCCGGATCAACTTCTATCCGGATTTCTCTATCCTGGCCGCCGGTGACTTCAGCTTCCAGAATTCCCGGAACCGCCTCTATATCATCTTTAAGGTCATCCGCAATTTCTTTGAGCATCCTGGGTCCGCAGGTGCCTGCCAGAGAGTAGATCACGATGGGCATTTCCGAGAAATTGACTTCAAATACAGACGGATCATTTTCAAGATCAGAGGGCAGATCGTTTTTGGCTTCGTCCACTTTATCCTTTACCTTGGTCAGAACCTCGTCAATGTCTGTACCGGGCAAAAATTCAACATTGATCTGGGATAAACCCTGGGAGCTGACAGAGCTGATATTTTTGACCTTATCCAGCCCTTTGAGTTTTTTTTCAATTTTTATGGTAATACTGGTTTCAATATCAGATGCCGACACGCCGCGATACTCGGTCTGTACAAAGACATAGGGAATCGTGATGTCCGGTTCGCTTTCTCTTGGCAGAGCTTTATAGGAATAAATCCCGATCCCCAGGATGATCAAGGCCAGGACAAATACGCTGGTCCTGTTTTTTATGGCTGTATCAGAGACAATCATTGAGTGATTTCCTCCATGTCCCGGATGGTTTTTGTCACATTGACCTGTTCTCCATCCTCAATAATCCGATGTCCCACAACCACGATTTTTTCACCAGGGTTTAGTCCTTCTGAGACTTGGGTTTTCCAGCCATCCTGAAATCCGGTGGTGACGGGTCTGAATCGGACAACTCCATCCTTTTCAACATAGACACCGGTTTCTTTATTAAAGCTGACAAGGGAATACATGGGGACGGAAAGTCCCTGGGGGTCCTGCTTTTTGATGATTTGTACCCGGGCAAACATATCCGGAAGGATCATGCCATCTGCATTATCCACTTTGATTTCAAGAATATACAAACGAGCCATGGAATCCGTTGTCTTATATAAATAATGGTATTCGCCGGTATAGGTTTTTCCCTCCAGTGCATCAACGGTCATATCAAAGGATTTAAGCTTTCGAACCGCATCAACATCAGATTCAGGGATGCCCACTTCAATTTTTAATTGGTCGATTTGAAGCATCTGGGCCACCGGATCACCCGCATTTAGAAAGGTTCCGTTTTCAATATGGACGCGATCGATAATCCCTTCCATGGGGGACCGGATCATGCAGCGGCTTAAGGCAAGTTTTGCATTTTCAAGATCCGCCTTGCTGGTTTTAACCCGGGCAACGGCATCATCGAGTTGGGACTGGGTGACAAAGTTCTTTTTTACCAGGGCAGCTAACCGTTTTTCACTGGATACGGCGATTTCATAGGAGGCAAGGGCAGCGTCATAGGAATTTTTATAATCGCTTGTGTCAATAATGGCCAGAATATCTCCTTTTTTAACATGATGGCCTTCAACCGCTTTTTTATCGACAACTTTTCCCTTGATTTCAGAGACGATTTCTAAAAATACCCACGGCTTTGCAATACCGGGAAGACTTAGTTTTTCCATGATCATGGCAGGGATAAGCTCCATGGTGATCACATTGGTTAATGGTTTTGCAACTCCGGTTTCTTTGGATTGTTTTTCCGTCAGATCTGTTTTTTTTGCCAGGATTATTTTACCTAACGGCAGAATGATCAGTAAAGTTGCCAGCAAGACCACCATAAAAGGGGTGCCTTTCCAAATAAGTCTTAGTAATTTTCTTCCTAATGGTTGTGGTGTTTCGGATTGGGTTTCCATAACAATGTCCTTAAAATTTAAAAAAAAATGCTACGCAAAAGTATGACCATTTTGTTTGTTTTCAAGGGGTGTTTTTAAATTCATTGTTAAAATTTGTTAACCATCCAAAAATCAGGGTAATAAGAATAAGGAAAAAACAAATCGCAAACATGATTTTATAGGACAGACTTCCCCAATGGGAAAAAAGATCCAGCATCTTTCCGAAAAAAACAGGGAATCCTGATCCAAAGAGAATCGTTAACAAAGGGGCCACGGCAAAATATCCTGTGGCATCCTCTTGTTTGCAGAATCTTTTTACAGCCGGCGAATAAATAATTCCCCTCGCACCCCGGCAAAACCCCATCAAAAAACTGGCACCTAAAAAACCGGTATTCGTGGGGAAAAAGATCAATACAGCCAATGTAACAAGGGAGAGTATTTTCGTGGATAAAAACTTATTTTTCAGGGTCATATAATCCAAGGTACCCAGGAGCAGATTGGAAAGAATTGAACCGGTGTATATAAAGCCGACAAAAAGTCCTGCCGCAGTGTAGTCTTTGATATTAAAAAACTGGGTTGCATAATTGGCGTAAAATGAAAGAACCGTCAGCATGACATAGTTGTCCAGATCACCGATCAGGTATTTTACAAGGTTTTTATTTTTAACCATTTCAATAATGGTGTCTTTTGTGTGCGAAAAAAAAGACGCTTTTAAAAATGGATGGTTTTCTTTTGACGGCAGTTCTTTGGTAAAAATA
>JAHJLN010000026.1 GCA_018821715.1 Pseudomonadota bacterium
CAGTGCCTCATTGACGCGATACCCTTCAATAGATAGAGAATGATAGGCATCGGTCAAATATATTTCATCAACATGTTTAAGGTATTCGTCGGAGGTCTGGTGGAATAAGGAAGCCGGGGGGAAATTTTTAAGAACAATACCGCGCATATCCGCCCAGTGCATTCGCATCCGTGTGACATATGGAGAAAGCTCGCGCTCATTAAAAATAATGACCGGTTTTTTTTCAAAGGGATCATTTTCCGTAATGCTGTATCCGGCAGCTCTCATCGCCTCAATGATATTATCAGCAATAATATTTTTTCCAATATTTCGGAAAGCGCCTGCAAGCCTTCCAGCTACAGTGCTATGCCCACCGTCAAGGAGCTTATGCAAAATTTCGGAAGCATCAGAGATCATGGACAGCGCAGCACGGGCCTCTATAGCATTATTTGGATAATAGCCGGGAGCACATGAAATCAAAGCAGCGGGCAGGGCCATAATCCGTATGCTTTCCTTTATTTCTATATCACTCTTGTCCGGCAGGTTCAGGCGAACATCCATAATCGATGTGCCATGAAGAAGAGATATGGGTTTGTTCCCCCCTCTTGTGGCTCGGACAAGAAGTTGATTCGGTACATTCCAGTTTCCACTATGAATGCACAGTGATTGTTCAGGGGAAAGGCACCATTGACTGCCAAACCTTGATTTAAGATAATCACCACAAAAGCCCCAAAATGAAGTATACCAGGCTGTGCTCTCTCCAGCCGATTCTTCAGGGCGAGTTGGAATATACCATCCTTTCATCACTTCTTTGATGAAGCCGTTTTTAACAAGACGTTCTCGGTGCGTTCGAGTCATGTTTTTTGTTTGGATTGCAACAATACCTTCGTCCTGCAGTTTTTTGAGAGCAGAGAGAGATTCTGAAAGCTTATCTTGTAGTGTCGGCATTGTTGACCTATATGCTATGTGTTATTTTTAGGTTATTAAGCCTTATTATTTTTAGGTTTTTTTGTCAAACAATTTTTAGGCTATTGAGTTGTTTTATTTTTAGGTTCTTTTGTCACAGCCTGTGGTTTGCCAATATTAGATCATGCTACAATATCAGTGTATTGCGGGTTTTTTAAAATTCATTGTCAATACCAAATGAACCTGATATTCAGTTGTGCTTCTTGCTGAAAATTAAATAAGGAGCACAAAATGTATCGGGCGTTAATCCGGCTGATGACTTTCCAATTCACAATAATTCAGATCCTATTCAAATCAAAAAATGACCTTGTTTTGGAAACTATTGAACTGCGGCAGCAGTTGGCAACTTATGGCTTAAAGTTTTCATCGATAAAAACAGAATTGTCGTTGTCCCGTGCAATCTTCTGGAGCGGGAGGGCAATCAGATTACCAAAGCCGCCTTTTGGCATGGTATCCTGATTGGGGAATAGCCTGTCATAGGATTTAAATGAAATTTCATGTCGTTTGTCCATTGAATGGGTCAGCAATGATGTTCCAAATTTTCGCGCTGAAACTGCTGAGATCTTTTGGTCAAAGAAAAACCAGGCATGGCAACCATTGCCTGATTGTGACCGCTCTATGGCAACAGGTATTTCAAACTGAGAGCAGGTGTTTCGTACCACCGAAATATCTTTTTCCCATCCTTCCTTGTCAAAATCAATGGCCAAAAAATGACAGGTTTCATCAAGATTCATCGGATAAATCCCGATAACTGCACCACCCCTGAGATGCTCTTCAATTACGGATTCATTTAGAGATTCATAAGATTGATTCTCACATTTGGCACATTTTATTTTGGGTTTATTGCAGATCCCCGGTGCCCATTCATTCAGGCAAACCGGACTGTACCCTGAAAAACCCTTTTTGTTTTGCCATTTTTTTGCATACACCTCTTTCCTGCCTTGGAATAGGGACATAAAAAGAGCAATTTTTTTATGATTTGGAGAACGCCGGGTAACCGGTTTGTCATTTGAAAAATTGTCATTTAAAGTTGTTGTATCAGATTGCTGTTTTGAAACAGACCCTTCCAGTTCTTGAAACAATGTTTCCATGGGTTGTCTGGCTTCATCATGGGGAATAATAACTTTAGAGTTGGAATCAAATTCCCGTATTTTTGCTTTCAGGCCTTTGTTCTCTTCAAGCAGTGCTTCATATTTAATTTTTAATTCATCATATTTGCTTGTCTTCATTCTCATCTGACTCGCCGGTCTCATCCGGGCCCGTGAAATAATATTTCTGATTAGGGTTTTTGGGGGTGTCCGGCATCGTCTGGGCCAATATGCCTTCAGCCAGTAAAGGTTGCAAAATTTTAGACCGGAAGTATTCCCTATGCTTTAATTCCAGATGTTCCATAATATCAGAGCTTGATCTAGGTGTTTTGCAAAATTTTATGATTTTATTGCGTCTTTTTACTTGCTCGGTCACTTGCTCGGTCACTTGCTCGGTCACTTGCTCGGTTAGGGGAATAATAATCCTGAAAATGTCTTCTTCCATCAATTGCGGATCTGCACCGGAATATGCTTTTGTGAAACGGAAAAGATTTTTTACGCCCGATCCAAGTTCATCAGCACGTCCCATTTCCTTGAATACTCTTGCAATAACAGGGTTTTTCGGAAAAGGGGTAAAACTTTCAGGATCAATCTGGCCATGACCATGTGGTTTATTAGCATTTTCTGTATACACACGGTCTTTCTCAATAATGAACTTTGCCGGGAACGGGTTTAAATATTCTCGGTGGATCAGGCAGTTAGCAGCCACTTCCCTGAAAATTCTGTCCCTCAGGCTAACTCGCTGGTCTCCGATCAGGTAAAACTTGTCCGGCAAATGCTTTGCCATAAATCCCATGAGCCGGTCATAACTTTCAATCAGGTTGGTCCTGATATCATCCCGATCATCATACCGGTCCATATTGTCCACCCTGAGTAACGCGTCTGTTTTATGGTGAGGCAGAATATTTAAAATAACGTCATCGTTTCCAAAAAGCAGAACAGCCGCTAAGGTAAATCCTTGTTTGCCAGACTGGTAGTCCTTGTGAAACAGACGTGCGCTTTTTAACAGCTCAATGTCATCCAGTTCGGCCCAGGGATGATCCGGTCTCTGTCCCCTGGCCAATTTTCTTACCCGTTGGATAAGGTCAATACGCAAATCTTCCAGCGTAACATAGGGATAAATCCGATTTTCCGAATAGCGGCTCTGTTTTCGGATATAGAGTTCAGCAACCAGATTGGTATTGTCCGTGATATTAAAATCACCGTCTTCATTCCTGTCGTAAATCCTGTTGTTGCAACGGTGTACCTGTGAGCTTTCTGGAATATCAAGCAAGAGTAAAATTTTCCCGTTAAGTTTTATTTCTTCGGGCAGAATATATAATGGCGGATTTATTTTTTGAGGATTATTTAAAGCAGTGACAAGATCTTTTTTCATCTGCTCAACAGCATCCTCTTTGATCCCAGTTATAGTCCTGTCATCCTCCACACCCAAAAAGACTTGGCCGCCGTTGCGATTGAGAAAGGCGCAAATACTCTGATAGACATCTGAAGTCACTTTCTCTCGGCTTTTTTTGAATTCTACGGTCAGCCCTTCACCATTGGAGATGATATCGATTATATTTTTCATTGTTATATTTTAGCAGTTTTTCTTATTACAATCAGCACTTTTTTACATTTGCCCAAATCGCAGAATATGAGGGTGTTTAGTACTTCGAAAGCAGCATAAAATCAACTATTTTCAACCCAATTTTTTTTCTGTTCAACCCACAATCC
>JAHJLN010000267.1 GCA_018821715.1 Pseudomonadota bacterium
CCACTCAATATTTTTCCATTGAAACGTTTCATTTCCTGTAGTGCTTTCGTCCATTTTCAACTCCTTTTTTAAAATTCGTGTTTAAATGATTACATCTGTTAAATGTTTTAAATTGCCTTTTTTATATTTGTTAAACTTTCTCCATTTTAATTGTCCCTCTTACCGGGCAGACAGAGTAACACCCGCCACATCCCACACAGTTTTCCCGCTCTACGAACACATTTTTCTGATCCTGCTGCATGGCATTTGAAAAACACGCCTTTAAACACATGCCGCAATTTTTACACAAATCAGCATCCACAGCTGCCTTTTCATGGGGCATCTGGGCATATTCAAGACAGGCATCCGTTGCTAGTCCCAGCATCTGATCAATGGTTTCATATCCTTTTTCATCCATGAAATTCTCTAATCCAGTGACCTGTTTTGTCAGCCAGTCATAGCCGTAGCACATGACGGCAGAGCACATCTGGACAATATGGGCACCACTCATGATAAACATAACCGTATCCCGCCAGTCATAGGCACCATTGGTTCCGGTGATATAGAGCTTATCACCCAGCGCTGCCCTGACCTCATTGATCCATCTCAGTGTCAAGGGTTTTGTCCAAGGCCCGCCTACGCCGGCTTTCCCGTAAATCAAGGGTTTGCCGGTTTCAATATCCGGTACAAATCCGATAAACCGGTTTGTGAGGGTCACTGCCTGGGCACCGGCTTTATGCAGCATGTCAGAGAATAAGACAAGATCTGTCACCTGTGGCGTAACTTTGATAATTATGGGCACATCAAGGGTATCGGTGACTTTTTGGGTAATTTCGCATGCATATTCAAAATCCTGGCCCACATTCATTCCGGTTCGGACTCCCGGCATCAGTTTGGGATGCGGGCATCCAAAATTTAATTCCACCAGGGGAACACCACCATCCTCCATCTGTTTTCCCAGGGTCACCCATCCGTCGATATTGGTGGAAGCAATGCTGCCAATCACCACGGCATCATTTTCATCAGCATATTTTACGGTTTGGGTGATTTCTTTCATGAAATCGTCAGGGGGTTCAAGCGCCAGACCACTTCGGCTGTACAGGCTGAATCCTCTGGGAACCTTTCCGCGGCAGACTTCATGCTTTTCATTTAAAAACCGCCACTTTGCCCGCTGGGTCAGCTCTCTCATATCAGAGGAGTCCGTCATGGTTTTTGCGATCACAGCACCAGCACCGGCATCGATACATTTTTTCATATTGGCCGCATTAAGCGTTGGCTCCGCAGATGCTGCCGCAAGGGGATTCTTAAAGGTTACGCCACAAAAGTTTACTCGGGTATCAGCCACAATACTTTTCCTTATTCTAAATTATTGTATTCATAACGTCGGTTCAATTTGACGATCTGCTTAAAAAATCCTTTCGGCCGGCAAGACCGGGAAACCTCTTTCTTGCGTGTGTTGTTTTTTTCAGATCAATGGTGGTTTTCACAATCATTTCTTCATCTCCGGCACCGGCCAGGATCGTCCCCCAGGGATCAACCACCATACTGTGACCGACAAATTGACTCCCGCCATTTAATCCCGCAGAGTTGGCAGAAATCAGGTAGGCCTGGTTTTCAAGTGCCCGGACCCTGTTGAGCATGATCCAGGATTCAATTCTCGGATAAGGCCAGGCGGAACAAACCATAAACAGCTCGGCACCTTTATCCACCATTGCCCTGAAAAGTTCAGGAAATCTTAAATCAAAACAGGTGGCCATTCCTATTTTTCCAAACGGGGTGTCAACCACGACAACATCTTGGCCTGGGGACAAAATTTGAGTTTCCTGTGAATTGTATCCAAACAGGTGTATTTTCCTATATCTTCCCACAACTTCACCTTCCGGCGATACCAACAGGCTGGTATTGTAATATTGGCCGTTGTCCTCTTCTACAAAACTGCCGGTATGAAGATAAATATTCATCTTTGCGGCCAGTTTTTTCATCAATGAAGGTGTCGGGCCATCAATGGCCTCAGCATGTTTGACATACCCGTCAAAGCTCATAAAGCCGATATTCCAGATTTCAGGAAGAATCACCAGATCGGCATCGGTGCATTTCTCAATTGAATCTGCAGCCTTTTGAAGCGTGGCCTCTTTATTGCCTTCAACAACAGACATTTGAATTGAAGCAACTTTCATAGGAATTTCTCCTTTTGAGCGTTATATGGTTTTAATTGACTCAATCCATGTAATCCAAAGGGTTAATCTTATAGTCAAACCCGATACTGCGGTTTAACGTCGGGTCAACCAGCAGACCTGAGAAGATCTCGGCAAAAACAAAATCTTTAGTTTCCATCTTTACGGTACCTGAAAAAATAACCATATTTTCCAAAGGGCCATTTACTTTTTTCGAAATCAATTCCATCAATTCGTCCGGAGACATTAAAAGGTTCAAACCGCCCTTTTGATACAGCTGGACCTTGCCCTCTTTTTGAACGGTGCATTCCATGCTCAAATCGTCCCAGTGGTCTGCCACATCATTTAAATCCCAGACAACAGGAGAAATCATATTTGGAGTGATCTGTTTGGCCCGGGGAATATCATGCTCTTCCAGATTTCTATCGGTGTGATCACTGCCGATGCCGACATAAATGCAGGTTTTATCTTTCACAAAGAGAACATACTCAATTTCGCCTGCCGTCTCGTCCCCGTAAACATCAATTTCATTATTAATCGTGAGTGTGGATGGAATGACAGGATAGAGCACCGGGGTTTCGTCGGGCACATCAATGCCTTTTGCCGAAAGCTCATCTAAATGATGTTTAACTTCTTTTTGATCCCTGCCGGTGAACCCTGCATTGATCATTTTATCAAATGAAAAAGACAGCGGTGTCAATGTATTGTTTTTTTGTAATGATAGTTGAATTTCCACCCTGAATCCTTTTTCATTTTTTATAATATCTGATTTCGAATGTGACACAGCCCTGGGGTATTCTATATGGTCCATGAAGCATTCCCGGCGGGCGACAGGCATAATAGCCGGGTAAGAAGGTCTCTTCCTTTGCAATATCATAAAGACTGCCCTCTATCAGGAGCACCTCTTCCCAAAAGTCATGAATCAGTGTTTCACTTGTTTCAATTCCCGGAGGAAATTTTAACATCCTCGTATAATCGCCTGTTTCAGGATCATGACTCAATATTTTCTCTTTAATACCCAGCGTATCGCCTTCAACATCTTTCCATTCATATTCGGTATCATAGTCTTTAAATTCTATTTCAGGTTTAGCCATTCCTCTTCTCCTCCTCCTCTTTAATTTTATTTACCGCTTTTTTGCTGCATTCAAGGTGGTACACCATCTTTGCTACGGCTTGCGTAGCATCACCTTTTGTAACAGCCTTTAATATATTTTCATGTTCAGTAACAACAACCTCCATGCGACCATCAATGCTCAGTGCCTTAGAACCCATCAAGTGCATGATATCCCTGATATCATTCATCATATCCATCAGATAATCGTTATTTGTCAGCGTAGTAAATCCAATATGAAACCGCCTGTCCGCTTCCATAAATTGATTGGCATCTTTCAGTTTGACCGCCTTTTTCTGATGGGCCAGGTATTCGTTCAAAATTGACATGTCCAGATTTTCGTGGTTCTGACAGGTTTTTTTAATGGAAAACACTTCCAGAGCCGTTCTTATTTCAAATACATCTTCGATATCATTGTCAGAAAATGTATTGATAATCACGCCCTTCTGGGGAAGAAATTTTACCAGCCGCTTTGAAGACAACTCAAGCAGTGCTTCTCTGACAGGAGTCCTTGAGATACCAAGATCTTTTGCAAGACTTTTTTCATTATAGACAACACCGGTGGTCAGTTCATTTGTCAGGATAGAATGACGTATCGCCTTCAGAGCTGTTTTTGCTAATGGTTCCGGTTTATTAATTCTATTTAGTCCCATAAACTTGACCTCCAATTGAATTTGGCGAGCATGAACATTTTGCATTCACCATGTAGTATGTAATATATTACAGAAAAGAGTCCGTCAAGAAAAAATGAATAATTTTTTAGAATTCAATAGAATTAGTTTTCAAAAGTTGTATAAAATCGGATAAATACGGCTTTGAATGGCAACCATATAAGAGGTTCCATTAAAAAAACGTGATTGAAAACACAGATGTTTTCAATCACGTTTTTTTAATATGAAATGAGGGGTTCTTCTTGCTATAAAAACAATTGGACTTTTTAAGTCTGCCTGTTTTCATCCTGATAAATTTGTTTTACTGCTTTTTTACTAACCTCAAGGTGATGTGTCATATGCTCTTTGGCCAGGCTGACATCTCCTTTTACAATAGCATTTAATATGTTTTCATGCTCTATTACAACCTCTTTTATACGCCCTTCGATATCAAGCGCCCTAAATCCCATAAGGTGCATAATGTCGCGAATATCCTGCATCATATCTTCAAGATAGTTGTTCTGGGCAAGGCGTGAAAATCCTATATGAAAACTTCTGTCAGCCTCCATGAATTCAAGCTTGTTTTTGAGCCTGGCAGCATTTTTTTGATCATTCAGATCTTTTGTTAAATGAGAGATATCAAGTGTTTTATAACTGAGGCAGATTTTTTTGATGGAAAAAACCTCCAAAGCTGTCCTGATTTCAAAAACGTCATCTATTTCCTTATTTGAAAAAACATTGATAATCACACCTTTTTGAGGCAGAAATTTCACGAGTCGTTTTGAAGATAACTCAAGCAGCGCTTCTCTCACCGGAGTTCTGGAAATACCAAGATCGTTTGCAAGACTTTTTTCATTATAAACCACACCAACGGTAAGATCATTGGTGAGAATAGAGCGTCGCAAAATTCTATAAGCAGTCTTTGCTAAAGCTTCAGGTTTATTTATTTTATTTAATCCCATGGGTATTACATTTAAAATATTCTAAAGATCACCTGATATTCGATCTTCCATTTCAACAAACATCAGAGCATTGTTTTTTTTGTTCAATTTTTAAAATTATAATTACATCCTAATAAACCTTAATCAGTATATAATCGTCAAGGCTTAGTTATATTTAGGCAGGTTTATTCTTTTAATGTCAGGTTATATTTTCTGTTCCACAGTTTGAAAACAGGGGATACATAAATTTTTGCAGTCAAACAGCCTGATGCGCGATTCCATGGTCATTTCACTACACGCATCACACGGAATGCTTTTCAATATCCGGGCAGGTCTTGCAAAATCATTTTTAAAGACAGCCCTAAATCCCTTCCTATTTCTAAGTTGTCTTTCTTTGCAAGAAAAATATTTAAATAATCTGACTGAACTAAATCTGTATCCGCCTTAATTTTAATTAAATTGATTTTGTCAGAGTCTTCCAAAATAAAATATATTTTCACCAAAACTGATTTTTCGAAATGCCTTTACAGGAATTAAAAATATTGCTACGGAGTTTCAGAATCGAGTTTATAATTTATCTGGTCTAAAAATCATAAGATATACTGATCTATACAACTACTCGATTGAAGGAGAATTAAATGCACAAAAAGCAGATAACAATACTGGTCGCAGATGATGAGGAATCGTTTCGGAATTCCTTTGTTGCTAAGCATTCAGAATGCGGCTTCTCGATCGAGGCAATCTCAGATATCTTCTCTTTGCCTCAAAAGCTAAGGGATACTCCAAAGTTACCGGATCTTGTGGTAATGGACCTTTATCGGACTACAGCATCACCTGGAACAGCCCAGGCGGAAGCTGCTAACGCTGAGGTTGATAAGCTGCTGGCAAAACTCGATGCAGATACCGCTGACTTGAAGGCGGTCGTTGATCGAGTTAAGAATCCCTCCGCCATAAAGGTTCTTCGGGAAATCAGAGACATCCCGCGACTCTCACGACTTCCGGTGCTTATCTACACCCGACAGGGCCTCTCACTTCTTTCTGATGAGGAGATGAGAGACGCGATACACCTTGGTGCGGAGTGGATGCTCAAAGGCAGGTCATCCGGTGTCGAGCAAGCGCAGATGAACGCATTCTTGCGTAAGGCCCAAGAAAAGCGGAAACGCCTGGAACGTGACATCGCTCTGACCATTTTTGGAGCGTTCCTAGGCGCGGCTGTCAGCCTTATTGCTCAATCAATAATATAGTGGTCGAACAACAGTTTCCGTTGGGCCGGCGACAGACAGGGTTCTTTTGATTTACTCCATTTGTCAAGGTGGTGACCTTCGATGAATTGTTTACTCATTATATGTTATTCGATATATTAGAATATGTTGTTTATTGATTCACATTGCCATCTGCATGATTCAAGGATAATTTCAAATATCCCAGGGATAGCGTCTCGGGCAGGAACAGCAAATGTCCGCTACATGGTATCCTGTGCCACCATGGAAGAAAATTTTGAATTAACGGCAAAATTATCAAAGCAATTTCCTTCCATTATACCCTGTTTCGGGATTCATCCCTGGTTTGTGGACAGTATCTCCCAACGATGGAAGGATCGACTGGAACATTATCTTTTGGCATATCCGTCAGGCATTGGGGAGACAGGGATTGATTTTACAGATAAAACTGCAGACCGGGATGTGCAGGTTAAAGTGTTCGAACACCATTTTATGCTGGCAAGGGAGTTGGAACGCCCCATTAATATTCATATCAGGAATGCCTGGGATACATTTATCCATATGTTAAAAAAAATGGGGAAGCTTAAGGTTCCAGGCTTGATACATTCGTATTCCGGGTCAGCAGATATGATTCCGATTTTTGAAAAATATGGCCTGTATATTTCTTTTTCAGGATCAGTGACAAATCCAAAGGCTAAAAAAGTGGCACGGGCGTTAAAAGGGGTATCAAAAGAACGGTTTGTTCTGGAAACCGATACGCCGGATATCTATCCTTATTTATCGGAACCAGAAGAGAACAGGCTGAATGAACCCAAAAATTTACCGGCCATCGCAAGGATTGCATCCAGCAGAATGGGTATGGGATTTGAAGAATTTGCAACCCATGCCCATAATAACAGTTTGGCCTTATTTCATCCTATTTTAGAGAAAAAAAAAGGCAGGGAATGAATCAGTTTGCACGAACAGAACAGCTTCTTGGGGCCCAATCCATGGAAAAGATAAAGAAAGCAACCGTGGCTGTTTTTGGCCTGGGGGCGGTGGGGTCATTTGTAACGGAAGCTCTTGCCCGTAGCGGTGTCGGTAATCTGCGTCTGATTGACTTTGACCGCGTGGATGTATCAAATATTAACCGGCAGTTGTTTGCATTGCATTCCACCATTGGAAGGCAAAAAGCCAAACTTGCCCATGAACGGGTAAAAGACATTAACCCGCAATGCAATGTGACGATTTTAAGCTCATTTGTTAATGCCCAGAGTCTTGAGGATCTGTTATCCAAAGACATTGACGTGGTAGTGGATGCCATTGATGGTCTGAATTCAAAAATTAACCTGATTGTCGGCGCAAGACAGATGAATCTTCCCGTGGTTTCCAGCATGGGTGCCGGGGGCAGAACAGATGTCTCCATGATACGAACAGGGGACATCAGTGAAACCAGTGTGTGCCCTTTGGCAAGGGTGGTCAGACAGCGGCTTCACAGGCGAGGACTTTACAAAGGGATAAGGGCTGTTTATTCCATAGAAAAACCATTAAACAAACAGCCTTACAAATCAGAAGATGCAGTGGATGCTCTGTCGGGCCATGGCCGGTCAAGACCTCCGATTGGAACCGTGGCCTGGATTCCGGGTGTTTTTGGTCTCACAATTGCAAGCGAGGTGATCCATCTGATCACCCGGACCTGAAAATTTTAGAAGGGTCTTTTCTTCAGGTCTGGACTATTTTTTTGTATACGGGTAGGGTTTTATAACAAGGCGCTGCACATGAAGTATTACAATGTTGTGCAGTTTTTCAACCAGGAGCTTACCATTATGAAGACTACATCCAATGAAAGGAGGACAATATGGCTTTCTGGAATTTAGATACCCTTAAATTGGAAGC
>JAHJLN010000027.1 GCA_018821715.1 Pseudomonadota bacterium
GAAATTGCCAAGGCCCATGCCGAAACTGAATTTGAAAAATACCGCATCATTCAGGATTGCCTATTTGAAAGTGACTTCGACCGTATGATCAAGCAGTTGGAACAGAACAATGGGGATAAGGAATAGGAGTACAAAATTATGAAAAGATTTACCCCCTACAGCCAGGGGGTGAAAGCCAATGTGATATTCTTCCAGAAGGGGCTTGGGGCAGAAAACTGCTGGATACATGATTGCCGGTCCAATATCCCGGACGTCACCAAGAAGGACCGGCCTTTGATAGCCGATATGTTTACCGGGTTTGAAACCTGCTACGGCAAAGATCCCAACGGGCAGTCCAAAAGAAAAGACCTGGGAGGAGAAGGGCGGTTCCGCATGTTCAGCTTATCCGCCATAAAAGATCGTAATTATAACCTTGATATCACCTGGCTCAAAGATGACAACCTGGAAGACCCCAATTCACTTCCTGAACCACAAGTTCTGGCCAGTGATGCCATAACAGAACTCAATGCCTGTGTGGATGAATTACAGTTGATACTGGCATTGATTGAGACCGAGGGGGGTGAATGAAAAAATTTGTCTCTGAAACCTTAGTGGAGAACCAATTTGTTCAAGGCATCCGGGAACTGATTATTGCCGCACGAAATGCCTCATTGAGGGCGATTAATACCTTGCAGGTTCTCACCTGCATTGAAATCGGATATCGTATTGTTGAAAAAGAACAACAGGGTGAACAAAGGGCTGAGTATGGCAAACAAATTATTTTAGAATTGGCACAAAAGCTTGCCTTTGAATTCGGCAAGGGGTTTTCAGAACGAAATTTGCGCAATATGCGCAGGTTTTACCTGAACTATGGCGAACAATATCTTAAGTTTCGGCAGAAGATATCTGCCAAATCCGAGAAGAATGATCCTGACGTTATGGTTTCAATTTGGCAGAAACCGTCTGCCAAATTTGTATCCCCTTTTAAATTGAGCTGGTCCCACTATGTTTTTCTGTGCAGCCTGGAAGAGACAAAAGAACGCGCCTTTTATGAAATTGAGTCAACGGAAAACACTTGGTCGCTTGCCGAACTGAAAAGGCATTTTAACACGGGATTATATGAGCGGCTTGCCCTCAGCAGGGATAAAAAGGGAATACAGGCATTGTCCTTTCAGGGCCAGAGGGTTGAAAAACCAGCTGATCTGGTTAAAGATCCTTATATTCTTGAGTTTCTGGGCATTGACGAGAAATTTCATTATTCTGAAACAGACCTGGAAACCGCTGTCATCAATAAAATTGAACAATTTTTATTGGAACTGGGAAAAGGATTTCTCTTTGAGGCTCGCCAGAAACGCTTTACCTTTGACGAAGAGCACTTTTTTGTAGACCTTGTTTTCTATAACCGGCTTTTACGCTGTTACGTCCTTATTGATTTGAAAATAGGAAAACTGGCTCACCAGGATTTGGGGCAGATGCAGATGTATGTCAACTATTTTGACCGTTTTGTCAAAACCGAATCGGAAAATCCGACCATCGGGATTGTCCTTTGCAAAAAGAAAAGCGATGCTGTAGTGGAGATTACATTGCCGCAAAAATCCAATATCAGGGCATCTGAGTATAAGCTCTACCTGCCATCCAAAGCGGTTTTAAAAAAGAAGCTGCAGGGGTGGATTGAGCAGCAGGGGGATGTGGAATGAGAGAGACACGTCCAATGGGGCAACAAGCTGTTGCCCAAGTTTTTTCGGCCCATGATTTTGTCATTTTGAACAAAGCTCAAAAATTGCCTAATGAGTTTAAGTTGTTCCTGCTTAGTATTGATGAGTTTGAAGCAGGGATTGGGGTGAAAAATGAGTGAAATGGAATTCGCAAACAGTGGGCAGTCGATAACGGGTAAGAAGAAACTTCGGACTGTGGGTTATGGACACTACACTGATAATAGTGGTAAATTTTTAATCGGATGGAATAATACAAGATTAAGTAATATTAGCAACATAACAATAGGACAATCGCCACCTGGCAATACATACAATACAATTAAGATCGGATTGCCTTTTTTTCAGGGCAAGGCAGAATTTGGCAAGTTGTATCAGGTAGTAAGAAAGTACTGTAGTTCACCCAAGAAAATTGCCAGAAAAGGTGATATCCTTTTATCTGTTCGTGCTCCTGTTGGCCCAACGAACATATGCGATGAGAAATGTTGTTTAGGACGAGGACTATCAAGCATTCATGTAACTGGAAATTTGTCTCAAGAATTTATCCATTACTATTTAATCTCGATTCAAGAATGGCTTAGTTTTCAGGGGACAGGAAGCACTTTTCAGGCTATCGGAAAAGACTTTCTTTATAATTTGTCAATCCCCCTCCCACCCCTAAACGAGCAAAAAAGAATTGTCGCTAAGCTGGATGCCATCATTCCTCGCATTGCCAAACTCACACAATCTATTCTTGCCAAAACCTTCCGGGGGGAACTTACGCCCCAGGACCCCGATGATGAACCCGCAGAAAAACTGTTGGAGCGGATTATGGCAGAGAAGGCAAAAATGGAAGGTGCTTTGAAGGGGGCAAAGAAAAAGGGGGCAGGTCAAAAAGCAAAAGCCAGGAGCAGGAAATGAAAAAAAAGAAAACAGCCCTTGTGCCCAATAACAGCTTTACCGAATTCTTATTGTACACAACCCCGAACGGCAAGGTGAAGGTCGAGATTTTTTTGAAGGATGAAACCATCTGGCTTACACAGGAGAAAATCGCCCAGCTTTTTGGTGTGCAGCGTCCGGCCATTACCAAACATCTGAAAAATATTTTTCAAAGTGGGGAATTAGATGAAAAAGTGGTTAGTTCCATTTTGGAACGTGCC
>JAHJLN010000268.1 GCA_018821715.1 Pseudomonadota bacterium
AATAAGACTGATTTAAACACAAACATCTCTCTTTCAAAACTGATAGAACATAAAGAGATAAACCCGACGTCAGAAGGGTTTAAAAAAGAATTTCTTATTGTCTGCAACACCATCAAAAAGTTGTTTGATAAGGTGACAACCCGACATCATTCAAACATGATACATATCACTCTGGAACAAATTTTGATTCCGGGCAAACCTGGAGAAGACTCAACCGAAAGCATCAGTGCCACGCCTGAACAAAGCGAAAAAAACAAAACCGATACAGCAGAATCCAGTCAAAACCAATTGGATTCCAAACAAGTCCTTCAGGAGAATGAAGATAGCTCAATCGAACTAATAGAAAAAATAATAAAAACCGCTTATACCCAAGCAATAAATGCAAAGGACCAAGGCTTGAGCGATTCTCCTGAAGCAGATGGCAGTTGCACTGAAGAGACAGACTGCGTTCTTGATGACTTATTTGAAATTTCAATTTCTGAAAACCAGACAACAGCATTTATTAAAAAAACAAAAAAATTTGATGGCAATAGTCAGCTACCTGTTCTTCCCGATATTCAAGACATGCTCAGACAAAAACAGATTTCCTATGGCATACTTGATGATGAGGCGATTAAAACCTGGATGTCAAAATCATCTGTTGAAAAAATCGTTATTGCCAGCGGTCTTGAGCCCGTTCATGGGCATGATGGCGAAATAAAATATCATTTTGAAACAAATTTTACCAATCCCGGAAAAATCAGTGACGACGGCAGCATCGATTTCAGGGAAAGGGGTGATATCCCCTATGTCAGAAAAACAGACCTTCTTGCGCAAAAGACACCTTCCAAGGAAGGCAAACCCGGCATCAGTGTTTCAGGTATAAATATCCCGGTTAATGAAGTAAATGACCCTGTTTTTGTCCCAGGCCCAGGGACTGAACTGTCGGAAGACGGACTTGCGATACATGCTGCCATTGATGGCCAACCTCACCTTGATGCCCTGGGTACGGTTTCGGTAAATCCTGAACTGGTGATCCCCGGTGATATTGATTTTGAAACCGGGAATATTGATTTTAAGGGAAATATTGTTGTTAAAGGCATGATTAAGGAAGGATTCACTGTAAAGGGAATCAACCTGACAGCCAAGGAGATAGAAGGGGGGACCATTGATCTGTCCGGGGATTTGAATATTTCTGCAGGCATCACAGATTCAACGATTTCCGCCCAGGGAAACATCTATGCAAAATTTATCAATCATTCAACGATCATGGGATTTGGGAACCTTTGTGTATCAAAGGAAATCATTGATTCAAACATTATCATAAGCGGTAGCTGCCAGAATCAGACCGGCCATATTATTTCCTCTAATATTACAGCCAAACTGGGCATTGAAGCAGGTAAAATCGGAACAACGGCTTCAAAACCAGCCAAACTTATGGTGGGTATGGATGAGCATATTGAGATGCTTAAAAAACAGGTTGAGGAATCACTGGAAAAATCTATGAATAAATCCACTTCATTAAAGGATGATATTATAAAACTTGAAGACAAGGATCAGGAACTCTACCGGCAGATTTCTGAAAAAGCCCATATCCAGGATCGTGCGCAGATAGAGATAAAAGAATTAGAAAAATCTATTCCTGAACTTGAAAAATCAAATGACAGGGTAAAACTTCAGCAGATATCAAAAGACATTCAAAAGCTGATTGACCGTGCAAAAGATGCTGAAAAGGAACTGAACACTATTTTTGAAACCCAGGATTCCATTGCAAATGAAATCGAACGACTTAAAAATCAAATCAACCTTTCTGAAGAGACGAATAAAAAACTTGTCCTTGAAAGAAAAGCATTAAAAGATTTTTCAAAAAAAAATACACCTATAGCAATTGTCTCCATAGCAAAGACCATCACCCAGGATTCAATTGTCAGGGGGCCTCATGCGTCCATTATCCTGAAAGAAGATACGTCGCGGTGTAAAATCCAGGAACTCGCCTCACAGGATGAAGGCATAAAGTTCCATGAAATGACTATTTCAGATATTTAGACCGATTGACTGAGACGTAAATAATATTGTCCTTCTTCCTTTTTTCCCCGTTTTATGCAGCCCGTGCCATAAATGATACATTTTTTTTTAAACACCTGCGTAGCCTTTTGCGTCTGAGCCTGTGTCAGGCTGCCTGATTCAATAAGGGACAGCAATGAACGGATTCTGAATTTATCCTGAGAGTGAAAGCTTGAAAGCTGGTCAAAGTGCCCCCCCCTTTTTATGGTATAGGGTTTATCAATTAAAAAAACAGGCAGGGTTGAACTGACTCGAAGCCATAAATCATAGTCTTCACATACCATAAATGCTTCATTAAAATACCCTTTGAGTTCAAACAGTTCCCTTCTCATCATAACTGCAGACGGGCTTACCAGGCATAGGTTCAATGACGGTTCAAATATCATTCCCGACAGCTTTTTATGCTTAACCTTAGGATTCACCCGTTTCCCATTTCTTATCCACAGCTCTTGGGTCTGGCAGATCATGGCGTCAGGGGTGTCATTGAAAAACTGAACCTGGCAGGATATCTTTTTTTTATCCCATGCATCATCGGAATCCAGCAGGGCGATTAGCTCTCCACGGCTTTTTTTTATCCCTGCATTTCTCGCAGCACTTACACCTGAGTTCTCCTGCTCTATAATGATCACTTTATCATTATAAGCTTCAAGCAATTCTTGTGTATTATCTTCTGATCCGTCATCAATTATAATCAGCTCGATATTCGGATAATCCTGGGATAAAACAGAGTCTATGGCATCTTTCACCACCCAGGCCCGGTTATATGTCGGCAGGATAACACTGACAAGAGGATGTTTCATCAGCTTTTTCCATAGAGTGTAAGCCATCTTGGATAATACAGGCCCCATTGGATCGCCGAAGCCCTGAGGATAAAAACCACACCAATGGCATATATGCTGTTAAACTGATGAAAGGGGAAGTAGTACCCTAAAATGATAAATACAATCGCGCCAAGCAGCGCAGGGGTGGCATAAAATTCCTTGTCAAGAATAAGGGGCATTCTGCCGGTCAATATGTCACGAATCATGCCGCCTGCAATTCCTGTAACAACCCCCATTAATACGGCAACCGGCTTTGAAAAGCCAAGGCTGATAATTTTTTGTGTTGCCGTAATCGTGAAAAGAGACAACCCGAAGGCATCAATAAACAATAATAATCGCAACACATGATTGACATGCCGGATCAAGAAAAATGTCAGGATAGCGGCTGCCACAGATACCCAAAGATAAGACAAATCAGCAATCCAGAACACCGGGCTGACATCAATGATGATGTCGCGTAATGTACCGCCACCGAGCGCTGTCACCACGCCAAGCAAAACAATGCTTAATATATCCATATCTTTTTTACCGGCTGCGATAACGCCGGTGATGGAAAAAGCTGCTATCCCGATTAATCCTAAATAATAAATC
>JAHJLN010000269.1 GCA_018821715.1 Pseudomonadota bacterium
AATTAACCATGAAGATGTTATGCTTGCCCGAAAGGCTGAACAAAAAGTTAAATAAAAAAACATTGGAGAAACAGTTTCCATGAGTTTCGGCAACCGGTTTTTAAATCTTCCGATCCGCTTCAAGCTGATTATCAGCTATTCTCTCGTGTTTGTGGTTGCCATGGCCCTTACCAGTTTTTTTATCTATTTTCTTGTCCGGCATATTATTAACACCAGTATTGATAATGAGCTTAAACGGTCTACCTCAACCATCTTAAACATTGTTAAAACATCTGCCGACACATCGATCAAAGCCTATTTAAACGGCATTGCCGTTCAAAACAGGAACATGGCGCTTTATTTTTATCAGCAATATAAAAAAGGCATAATGACTGAAGATGAGGCAAGGAAAATGGCCACCCAGGTCATTTTGCACCAGCCCGTGGGCCAGACCGGTTATATATATTGTCTTTCCAGTGCCGGGATTATTTTAGTCCATCCGGAAGAAAAACTGCTCAATGTTGACCTTTCAGAATATGGGTTTATCCAGTATCAAAAAAAGTACAAACAAGGGTATATCGAGTATGACTGGAAAAACCCGGGAGAACTGGTTACCCGGCCAAAGGCGGTTTACATGATCTATTTTGAACCCTGGGACTGGATCATTTCCGCCTCTTCCTATCGTAGTGAGTTTGCCCAGCTGGTTCAGATCAATGATTTTAAGGATCGGATACTGACCCTTGCATTTGGTAGAACCGGGTATTCATATATTGTTGACTCCAATGAAAATATCATTATTCATCCCCTTTTAGATCAGGAGGGTGTGGATATTGATCAATTAAAAGATTCAGAGCGCATAAAGACTGTCTGCAAACAGAAAAATGGAAAACTGATCTTTCAGGTTAAACGGGAGAAGGATGAAAAACCCCGGGACAAACTTGTGATTTTCAACCATATCAGGGAATTTGACTGGATTGTGGTCTCATCAGGATTTCGTGATGAATTGTATGCGCCGCTTAAAACCGTGAAAACAATTTTTAATGTGACTATCTTCATGGTTCTGGTTTTTGTGTTGCCATTGTCATACAGTATCAGCAACTCCATTACAAATCCTTTGAATGCTCTGATGGACCGGTTTTCAAAAGCAGCAAAAGGGGATACTTCCGTCAGAATCGATCGTAAATCCGATGATGAAGTGGGAATGCTCGGCAAATATTTTAATTTATTCATGATGCAATTGGAAAAATACAGCAACTCTCTGGTGGATGAAATTGCAGAACAGAAAAGAGCTGAAATGGAAATGGCCAGAATTCGGCTATACCTTGCAGCCATTGTGGATTCCATGCCGTCTGTGCTCATTGGTGTGGACACACAGGGGGTTGTGACCATGTGGAACAAGGAAGCTGAAAAGACAAGCCGTTTGTCAAAATTCCAAGTCGTTGGGAAAAAATTAACCAGTATATATCAGGGACTTGATGTTGCCATGGGCATGGCAAATGATGCCAATACAAATAAAAAAATACAGATAAAGGAAAAAGTGATTCACCCGTTTATGGGAAAAGATGTCTGGGCGGATATTGTTGTGTATCCATTGACTCGCGATGTGGGTCACGGCAGCGTCATCCGTATTGATGACGTTTCCACTCGGGTTAGGATGAAAACCCTCATGGTCCAGACCGAAAAGATGAAAACCATTGCCGGGCTTTCTGCGGGTATGGCGCATGAGATCAACAACCCCATCGGCTGCATTGTCCAAAGTGCACAGAATATTTTAAGACGGCTGTCACCTGAACTTGAAGAAAATAAAAAAACAGCTCTTAGCCTTGGAACAGACCTTGAAACCATATATGCCTATATGGAAAAACGACAGATTATCAAATTTATTGAAGATATCCGTGTCAGTGTTGAAAGAACGGCAAAAACGGTTTCCAATATGCTCAGTTTCAGCAGAAAGGGTGAGCCCATTAAAACAGCCATAGATATCCCCGGTCTTGTGGAAGCTTCCATCGGGCTTGCCACTTATGATTATGAGCTTAAAAAGAAATATGACTTTAAAAATATCCAGATCATACAGGATAATGACCTTGATATTAAAAAAGTGGTTTGTATTCCAAGTGAGATTGAGCAGGTCATCATAAACCTGTTGAAAAACGCGGCACAGGCTGTATGGGAAAATAAAAAGAGTCATGACAAGCCATTGATCAAAATTTCAATCAGACAGGGGGATAAGTCTGTTAAAATCATGGTTGAAGACAATGGTCCCGGCATGGAAGAAGATGTGAAAAATAGAATATTCGAGCCTTTTTTTACAACCAAGTCAGCTGAGTCCGGAACAGGTCTGGGGCTGTCTGTGGCATATTATATCGTTACCCGGAACCATAACGGGACCTTTGTTGTCAAATCAAAACCAGGACAGGGAGCAACATTTATTATCACCCTGCCCTGTGAAGAATAGCAGTTAAGGAGTTCATGGAAAGATGAAGAAAAACCCGTTTGCAGGATTAAAAATCCAGATCATTGATGATGAACCCATCATGCTTAAAAATTTGGCTGTATATCTTGAAGACAGCGGATTTATAATCATTCAGTCTCCCGATGGAAAGACCGGGCTTGAAGCGTTTGGAAGCCAGAATCCGGACCTTGTGCTGCTAGATTTGAGAATGCCGGGAATGGATGGCCTTGAGGTGTTGTCCCGGCTCAAAAAAAGATCCCCTGATACACCGGTAATTGTGGTCACAGGAGAAGGCGGAATGGGAGATGCCGTCTCTGCATTGCGCCTGGGAGCATATGATTTTATTACAAAGCCTATATTGGATATGGCAGTACTTGAACACAGTGCAAGAGAAGCCCTTGAAAAATCAAAACTCATTTTTGAAAACAGAAAATACCGAATATTCCTTGAACATGCGATTGAAAAAAGGACCCATGATCTTATGGAAAGCCAGAAAAGGCTCTCTGAAATCATCGATCGGTTCCAGGGATTTATTTATATTGTTACCAGGGACTATAAAATTGAATTCATGAACCGGAAAATGATTGCTTTCTATGGACAAGATGCAAAAAACAAGGCGTGTTACAAGGTCATTTTTGGCAACGATGCTCCCTGCACATGGTGCCCCATGGAAGAGGTATTGAAAAAACCGCTTGTCAAATATGAAATATACAATCCCCAGGATTACAGATGGTATGATATGACAAGTTCCAAGGTTTCCAGCACTGATTCGGCCGGGTACAGCTTCCAGTTTATCGCAGCGGATATTACAGAACAAAAAGCAAAAGAAAAAGAAATCAAGGGAAATGAAATCCGACTGAAAAAAGAAAATATAAGACTTAAATCCACTTTAAGGAAGACCTCCGGCCTTGGCATCATTGTCGGAAAAAGCCAGGCCATGCAAAAAGTATTTGAAGAAATCCTCAAAGCATCCGAGTCTGATGCCAACGTCATCATCTATGGTGATTCAGGGACCGGCAAGGAGCTTGTCGCCAAAACCATCCACCAGCTCAGTCCCAGGGGGGAAAATCGTTTTGTAACGGTCAATTGCGGTGCCATACCCGATAACCTGATTGAAAGCGAATTTTTCGGGTATAAAAAAGGGGCTTTTACCGGTGCAGACATGGACAAGCAAGGATACCTGGAAGCAGGGAATAACGGAACGCTTTTCATGGACGAGATTGGGGAACTGGGTAAAATCATGCAGGTCAAACTTCTCAGGGCCATGGAAGGCGGTCAATATACCCCAATTGGCAGTAATGAAGCAAAAAAAGCAGACATACGGATCATTGCTGCGACCAACCGAAATCTTGAAGAAGAGCTGGCAAAAGGTAATTTCAGGAAAGATTTTTTCTACAGGATTCATATCATTCCCATTTACATGCCGGCGCTCAAGGACAGGAAAAAGGATCTGCCCCTGTTAATCCAGCATTTTATCCAGATGTTCTCAGATGACAAAACCATCCGCATGATCCCGGATCATATTCTTGAAAAAATGGTGGCCTATGACTGGCCCGGCAATGTAAGGGAATTACAGAATGCCGTCCAGCAGTACCTGACCCTTCAGAAAATGGAGTTTATAGAAATCCGCCCGGATGACAGGACTCTGGTCAAAGAACTGAATACGGTTTCCGGAACCCTTTCTTCTGAAAGCACGCTGACGGGCCGGATGCAGCAGATAGAAAAAGAAATCATCCGACAATGCCTTGAAAAAAACAAGTGGCATAAAACAAACACCGCCGAGGAACTGGGTATTGATCGGCGATCCCTTTTCAGGAAAATCAGAATTCTAGAGCTTTAATTTGACTTTTTGGGACATAATCGCCCATCTACGACTATACTGCCTGCAGTCAACCGGTTAGACTCTCTACAAACCAAAAACCGGGGCATAATCGCCCACTGGTCCAATAAATATCATTCAGAAAAAAAATGACTGACAGATTATCCCTGCCTGTGTTTTGACTATTTAAATCACTTAAAAAAAAGTCTGGTATACCTATTGCAAGACTATTAAATCAGTATGCCCTGGTATACACCAAAACTTTTGAATGAGTTGAATAAATTTTTTTATGGCGCAACCCATGAAGAAACGGTTGAGGCACCCGACAGGGGCTAAAGTCGGCAAAAAACCGGCAAAAAGACAACACTATTTAAAAAGGAATACGCTCTATGGCAACTTCACACCTGGAAGAATACCGAGAATCAATTGAAAATCCCGAAACATATTGGGCAAAAGCAGCAGAAGATTGTTTTTGGTATAAAACATGCGACAAGGTTCTGGATGATTCAAACAAACCTTTTTACAAATGGTTCAAAGGCGGGATAACCAACACCTGTTATAATGCACTTGATTTCCATATTGACAACGGGCTTGGAGAACAGACAGCCTTGATCTATGACAGCCCTGTCACAGACACCATCAAACAATACACATATAATGAGTTAAGAGATGAAGTTGCCACTTTTGCAGGGGCTTTGGCCGACCAAGGGGTAACCAAAGGGGACCGGGTTGTCATTTACATGCCCATGATTGCAGAAGCGGCCATTGCCATGCTGGCCTGTGCAAGGATCGGGGCGGTTCATTCGGTTGTCTTTGGCGGATTTGCCGCCAAAGAACTTGCCACCAGAATTGATGATGCAAAACCAAAGGTTGTCATATCCGCCTCCTGCGGTATTGAAGTGCAAAAGGTCATTCCCTATAAACCCCTCCTGGATGAAGCCATCAATCTGTCCAATCATAAACCTGAAAAAACCATTATTCTCCAGAGATGGATGGAAAAAGCCACGATGAAACCTGAAAGGGATGTGGACTGGAAAGATGCCATGGCAGCAGCCCGTCCCCATGACTGTGTGCCGGTTGAAGCCACAGACCCCCTTTATATCCTCTATACTTCCGGAACCACGGGACAGCCAAAAGGCGTTGTCAGGGACAATGGCGGACATATGGTTGCACTCAAATGGAGTATGAAAGCAGTCTACAACATAGATCAAGGAGATGTATACTGGGCAGCGTCAGATGTAGGCTGGGTCGTGGGCCACTCCTATATTGTATACGCACCCCTGTTAAAAGGATGCACCACTATCCTCTATGAAGGAAAACCTGTGGGCACCCCGGATGCCGGTGCTTTCTGGCGCGTAATCTCCCAGCATAAAGTCAAAGCCCTTTTTACGGCCCCCACAGCATTCAGGGCCATCAAACGGGATGATCCAAAAGCAGAACTCATGAAAGACCATGACATCTCATGCTTTAAAGCTCTTTTCCTGGCAGGCGAAAGGTCTGATCCCGACACGATCAAATGGGCGGAAAACAATCTTAAGGTCCCGGTTATCGACCATTGGTGGCAGACGGAAACCGGATGGGCCATTGCATCAAACTGCATGGGAATCGAACCTATGCCCGTCAAATACGGCTCCCCGACAAAAGCCGTTCCCGGCTGGAACCTTCACGTTTTGGATAAAGAATGCCAACCTGTTGCTGCTGGTGATATCGGTACGCTGGCCGTGAAACTGCCGCTGCCTCCCGGTGCTTTACCCACACTCTGGCAGAATGATAAACGGTTTATCAGTGCCTATCTTGACGAATTCCCAGGATACTTTACCACTTCTGATGCCGGTTTTATAGATGAAGAAGGGTATGTTTACGTCATGGCCAGAACCGATGACATCATCAATGTTGCAGGGCACAGGCTTTCCACAGGCGCCATGGAAGAGGTGCTGGCCGATCATCCCGATGTAGCGGAATGTGCGGTTTTAGGCGTAGCGGATCAACTCAAAGGGCAGCTTCCGGTCGGGTTCCTGGTATTAAAATCAGGTACGAATAAAGACAATGCTACGATAATAAAAGAAGTGATTGCCAGTGTCCGTGAACGCATCGGACCTGTTGCAGCTTTCAAGACCGCCACCGTGGTCCAGCGGCTGCCGAAAACCCGGTCCGGAAAAATATTAAGAGGGACCATTCAGAAAATCGCAGATAATGAAGCGTGGAACATGCCGGCTACCATTGATGATCCTGAAGTTTTGGGGGAAATGGAAGCGGCTCTTATAAAAATTGGTTATGCTGGTGCCAGAAAATAGATTTTGCATGAAAAATATGACAATGGGCTAACAACAAACATGAACAGAACAATTAAAATTCCATTACTTGATTTTATTAAATTCACATTTATTCACAATAACCCCTTAAACAACATTGTCATGTTTTTTACCCTTATGGGAAGGCCGGGATCGCCCCTCCCTCCTAATAATCAGGGATTTACACCGGGCTTGAAAAAGCTTTATCCCTGATGGAGATCGGACCCTGGGACAATCCCCGGCCTTTGCAATACTTTAAATGCTCTTGTAACACACCATCACAAAGGGCATCATAATTTTTCAACAGCGCTACGTCAAGCACAAAAAAAGGAGGTGATACGATACTATATGTTTGTGTAGCCCAACGTAACAGCAGAACCGGTTTAACGTTGCACGTACCTATAATTTAACACGATAGGAGGATAACAGTGAAAGATCATAGTCTGTATTGGAAAAGAAACCTGAGGATCATGGCTGTATTATTGGGCATATGGTTTTTTGTTTCTTATTTTTGCGGTATCATTATTGTTGATGTATTGAATAAGGTCCAGATTGGGGGGTTTCCTCTTGGTTTCTGGTTTGCCCAGCAAGGCGCAATGTTTGTTTTTGTCATCCTGATCTTTGTTTATTGCAATTTGATGGAAAAGCTGGATAGAGAATTTGATGTAGACGAATAATCATGGCAGTTGCAATGATTGTCTATATTCGCAATCTTATAATTATTTCAAAAAGTTGAAAACAAACCAAGAGGGAGCAGAACAATGAGTAATATTTTTATGTGGACTATAATATGGGTTGGCCTTTCTTTCGGCCTTTATATCTATATAGCCTGGCGTTCACGCGTATCTGATGCCGCCGGCTTTTATATTGCAGGCAAAGGGGTACCCCCCATTGCCAATGGTATGGCAACTGCTGCAGACTGGATGAGTGCCGTGTCTTTTATCGGCCTTGCCGGACTTGTCTCTTTCACAGGATACTGGTCCAGTGCGCTGTTAATGGGCTGGACCGGCGGCTATGTGCTTCTGGCGCTGCTTTTAGCACCTTACCTGCGTAAATTCGGCAAATTTACAGTGCCGGATTTTATCGGTGACCGGTATTATTCCGATACCGCCCGCATGGTGGCAGCTGCCTGTACTGTTTTTATTTCCTTTACCTATATCTGCGGCCAGATGCGCGGGGTCGGCATTGTGTTCAGCCGCTTCTTGCATGTAGATATTTCCATAGGCGTTATCATCGGCATGCTCATCGTCTTCTTTTATGCAGGACTCGGTGGGATGAAAGGCATCACCTATACCCAGGTTGCCCAGTACTGCGTATTGATTACCGCCTATGTCGTTCCGGCAGTCGCCATCTCCATGGTTATTACCGGCAACCCAATTCCCCAGCTGGGATTCGGCAGTAAAATCGTCCAGGAAGGGATTTATCAAGGCCAGTATGTACTCGAGGCCCTGAACAATATTGCAGTGGATCTGGGCATGAAACAATATACCGCCACCTTCAGCCCCGGCGGCAGCAGCATGCTCAATATTTTCCTGCTCTGTCTTACCATGATGTGCGGTACTGCAGGACTGCCCCATGTTATCATCCGGTTTTTCACCACCCCTACGGTAAAAGATGCCAGGAAGAGCGCCGGATGGGCCCTGCTTTTTATTGCCATTCTCTACACCACCTGCCCTGCCGTGGCTGTATTTGCCCGGTTTAACATGGTCAACACCCTTAATGAAAAAACCTATGAAGGTGCTCCGTCATGGTTCAAGAACTGGGAAGGCCCGGGACTTATTGTCTGGGTCGATAAAAACAATGACGGAAAAATCCAATACCGGAACGGTGCTGTATTCAAAGGCAAACCGAATTTAAAACCGTCTACTGAACTTGGAGCGCATGGCGAACGCCAGGTGACCAACGCAATAACAGACACCCCCAATGAACTCTATGTAGACAGGGACATCATGGTTCTTGCCAACCCGGAGATCGGCGGATTGCCGGCCTGGGTCATCGGCCTGGTTGCAGCCGGCGGTCTTGCGGCAGCGCTGTCAACGGCTGCAGGCCTTCTTCTGGCCATCGGCTCCTCTATCAGTCATGACCTGTATTTCAGGATTATCAACAAAAATGCATCTGAAAAACAGCGGCTGCTCGTTGCCCGCGTCGTCATCGGTCTTGCCGTTGCCTGCTCGGGATATTTCGGCATACACCCGCCCGGCTTTGTAACACAGGTTGTGGCCTGGGCATTTGGTATGGCTGCGGCAAGTTTCTTTCCTGCCATTATCCTGGGTATTTTTTCAACAAAAACCACCAAGGAAGGTGCGATTTGCGGCATGGCCGTCGGTATGATCTTCACGGCATCTTATATTATTAATGCCACATACATGGGTGGGAGCACCTGGTTCCTCAACATCGGCACAATGGGCATCGGCGCCATCGGCATGTTCATGAACTTTATTGTTGCCACTGTGGTGAGCTCGTTCACCAAAGCACCACCAAAAGAGATTCAGGAACTGATCCAGAGTGTCAGAATCCCAAGGGGAGCCGGCGGCGCAACGCATGCTTAACCTTAGGATAAACTTAAACCCTAGTGTTTCGTTATAACTAAAGTATAACTAAACAGTGTTAATCCGGGGGAGAAGCTTTTTAAAGCCTTCTCCCCCGGACCGACCTCACTCAACACCTGAATGTATTTGGAGGCCCTATGAAACGCGTTTCTGATTCACAAGCATCTAAATTTAACAAAATACTGTTAAAAGGCGGACTGGCAGCGGCATCTCCTGGTATGGCCGCCGTGGTTGCATCGTTTACCGTTCCGCTGCCGTTATTACAGGAGTACACCGGTATGGGATCCATGGGCGTGGCTGCACTGGGGGTTCTCTTTTTTTACGCTGCCTTTCTTTTTACCCGGGGACAACGATGGGCAGGCCTCCCGGCCATTGTCTGCCTCGGCGGGGCCACGTGGGGATTTTCAGTCAATGCGGCCAGGCTGTTGTCACTCTACTACAAGCACAATCCTGTTGTTACCTTTAATGATATTATCGCACCCTTACCCATGATCTCTTTGCAACTGACCTTTATGGTCCTGTCGTCTACTCTTGGTTATATCATTTTCAAGGCGTTCAGGCTGAGCCGTTCCCTTTCGCCGCGACCAATCAACCGACTGGTTCTGGGTTCCCTGGGATTGTGGCTGCTGGTTATTATTCTGGACTGTATGAAACAGGTCTAATACTCCAATCTGTAACAGCAGGAGGTTGTCCCGGCATAAAGTAAAAACTAAAAGCGCATGAATTTTCCGACTTTTGATCAGTGCAATCAATGCCGTTGCACTGGCAGGCGAACAGTTTTTTTATAGGAAACTTTAGCCATTTATCTTACGGCATTGCATAAGAATCTGCATAAACGGCAATAGTTTTAACGCAGTCTTTCTATTAAAACAATCCTTTCTTGAAACAATACCTGTTAGGCAATAACTAAAATTTTCTATTGACTTAAATTTCACTTCTTAATATTGGTTAATGACGATATAAATCTGGCTTACTGAAAAACTGCGATTTTTTACAATTTTGTTTATTGTACTGTATAGAATCTGAATTTGAATAATGAATACTTGAACGGTGCGGAAAGCACAAAAAAGTTGACATATTTATTTTAACCCATTTGTTTTAACAAAAATAAGGAGGTGGTATACTTTTTAAAAATTAGGAAATATCTCTTTACTAATTAATTAATCATAAATGTGTTCAAAGGAGATGTTCAATGAGCAAAAAAGATGTTGTTGAAACCACTGAGGCCCAGATCGCCGTACATTGGAAAGAAGAAGACTATTATTATCCTTCTACTCAATTCATTGCTCAGGCCAATCTTGCGGATCCCGGAATATTTGAGCGATTCAGCTTAGACAATTTTCCAGATTATTTTACAGAATATGCAGAGCTTTTAACCTGGTACAAGTACTGGGACCAGGTATTGGATACAAGTGATGCGCCCTGCTATAAATGGTTTAAAGGAGGATTGCTCAATGCCAGCTACAATTGCATTGACCGTCATCTAAAAAGCAATAAAAATAAAACCGCCATTCATTTTGTACCGGAACTTGAAGAAGAAAGAGTGGATCACATCACCTACCAGGAACTCTACGTAAGGGTAAATGAATTTGCAGCTTTGTTAAAGGATTTTGCAGGCCTTAAAAGAGGGGACAGGGTAACCATCCACATGCCCATGTCTGCCGAGCTTCCTATCACCATGCTGGCCTGTGCAAGGCTTGGCGTCATCCATTCCGTCGTGTTCGGCGGTTTTTCCGCCAGTGCCTGTGCAGACAGGGTCGTTGATTCCAACTCCAGAGTCCTGATCACCATGGATGCCTATTACAGGGCAGGAAAACTTTTAAACCATAAAGTCAACTCAGATGATGCGGTTAAACTGTCGGAAAAACAGGGGCAAGTAGTGGATAAGGTCCTGGTATGGCAAAGATATCCGGGTAAGTATTCCTCTGATACCCCCATGAAGGCCGGAAGAGATTATTCAATAAACGACGAACTGGCAAATTATTTCGGTGCCCGTGTTGAACCTGAAAAAATGTTATCCGAAGATCCGCTCTTTTTGATGTACACCAGCGGAACAACCGGCAAACCCAAGGGCTGCCAGCACGGTACCGGCGGATACCTTGCCTATGTTACGGCCATGTCAAAATATATCCAGGATATCCACCCCGAAGATGTATACTGGTGCATGGCAGATATCGGCTGGATTACCGGTCATTCTTTTATTGTATACGGCCCGCTGGCGCTTGGTGCCTCAACGGTCATTTATGAAGGTGTGCCCACTTACCCTGATGCCGGACGTTCCTGGCGGATCGCCCAGCAGCTTGATGTCAATATCTTCCACACTGCACCCACAGCCATAAGGGCTTTAAGAAAACTTGGACCGGATGAGCCGGCTAAATATAATTACCATTTCAAACATATGACCACGGTGGGTGAACCCATTGAGCCGGAAGTCTGGAAATGGTATGAAGCAGTGGTTGGAAAAGGAGAGGCAATTATTGTAGATACATACTGGCAGACGGAAACCGGGGGATTCCTCTGCAGCACCGTTCCGGGGATCAAACCCATGAAACCGGGCAGTGCAGGTCCTGGTGTCCCGGGTATTCATCCGTTTATTTTAGATTCCGACGGCAAGGAAATCACCGAACCCGGCATTGCCGGCAATATCTGCATCCAGAATCCATGGCCGGGAATGTTCCAGACGATCTGGGGCGACCGGCAGCGATTTGTGGACACCTATTTTGCAGACATCTGCAGAGATCTTAAGAGCAAAAACTGGAGAGACTGGCCCTATCTTGCAGGAGATGCAGCCACCATGTCTGAAGACGGATATTTCAGAATCCTGGGAAGAATTGATGATGTAATCAATGTTTCAGGTCACCGTCTTGGAACCAAAGAAATCGAATCTGCAGCCTTGACGGTTGGAGAAGTTGCAGAAGCGGCTGTTGTACCGGTTGCCCATGAAATTAAAGGGAAAGAGCCGGATCTTTATGTTGCACTGAAGACCGGTGTGATACCGACTGAAGCGCTTGCAAAAAAGATATCCGATGCCATCTGTGATCAGATCGGCAAAATCGCCAAACCCAGAAAGGTATGGCTTGTGCCGGATATGCCCAAAACACGGTCAGGCAAAATCATGAGAAGGGTTTTGGGTGCAATTTCCAATAGAGGGGATGTTGGTAATGTAATGACCCTTGCAAATCCGGAAATTGTCGAAGAAATCAGGATCATGGTTCAAAAATAATCATTAGACCGCTGTTTTTTCAGGAGGTAATAGATGTCCAATTTGTATACTGAAGCTTATGAGCAATCCATTAATGATCCGGATGGTTTCTGGGGGAAGATAGCTGAAGACTGTCACTGGTATAAAAAATGGGATAAGGTTCTGGATGATTCGAACAAGCCTTTTTACAGGTGGTTTACCGGCGGTGAACTCAATACCTGTTATAATGCAGTTGACGTTCATGTAGAAAACGGCATGGGTGACCAGGATGCAATAATTTACGACAGCCCGGTAACCGATACGATTCAAAAATACACCTATTCACAGTTAAAGGACCAGGTGGCAAGATTTGCCGGGGTCCTTGCGTCCAAAGGTGTCGGCAAGGGCGATCGGGTTGTTGTTTATATGCCCATGATCCCCCAGGCTGTTTTTGCAATGCTGGCCTGTGCAAGATTAGGTGCTGTTCATTCTGTTGTTTTTGGCGGTTTTGCCGCCAATGAACTGGCAACCCGTATCAATGATGCCAAGCCAAAAGTGATTGTATCCGCGTCCTGCGGTATTGAAGTCAAAAAGGTTATCGGGTACAAACCGCTGTTGGATGAAGCCATCAGCCTTTCAACCTACAAACCCGATGCCTGTATTATTTTTCAACGTCCCCAGGCCCAGGCCGGCATGATCAAAGGCAGGGATTTTGACTGGGAAGAAGCCATGGAAACAGCTGCCCCCCATGACTGTGTTCCTGTAAAAGCAACCGATCCATTGTATATCCTGTATACTTCCGGAACAACCGGACAGCCCAAAGGGGTGGTAAGGGATAACGGAGGGCACATGGTTGCCCTGAAATGGACAATGGGTGCCATATATAATGTTGATAAAGGGGATGTATACTGGGCAGCCTCTGACATCGGCTGGGTTGTCGGCCATTCTTATATCGTCTACGGCCCGTTGTTTAAAGGGTGTACCACCATTGTTTTTGAAGGAAAACCTGTGGGGACCCCGGATGCATCGGTCTTCTGGAGAATGATCTCACAGCATAAGGTCAAGACCCTTTTTACAGCGCCCACAGCATTCAGGGCCATTAAAAGGGAAGACTCAAAAGCGCAGTTAATGAAAAATTTTGACTTGTCCTGCTTCAACTATTTATTCCTGGCTGGGGAAAGACTGGACCCGGATACCTTGACCTGGGCGGAAAATGCCCTCAAGGTGCCTGTCATAGATCACTGGTGGCAGACTGAAACCGGCTGGGCCATTGCAGCAAACTGTGTCGGACTTCATCAGTTTGACATCAAACCCGGATCTCCCACAAAAGCAGTTCCGGGTTGGAACATGGCTGTCCTTGGCGAGGACGGGCACCCGGTTGCGCCGGGAAAAATCGGCGCCATTGTTGCCAAACTGCCGCTGCCGCCGGGGACACTGCCCACCCTCTGGAAAAATGATCAGCGGTATAAAGATGCATATCTTAGTGAATTTCCGGGCTATTTTGAAACATCCGATGCCGGATTCATAGACGAGGATGGGTATATCTATGTTATGGCCAGGACAGACGACATTATCAATGTGGCCGGCCACAGGCTGTCCACCGGTGCAATGGAAGAAGCCATAGCCGGTCATCCTGATGTGGCGGAATGTGCCGTCATGGGGGTGGATGACCAGCTCAAAGGTCAGATACCATTGGGAATGATGGTCCTGAATGCCGGTGTTGATAGAAGCCATGACGAGGTTGTCAAAGAAGTTATCGCCCTGGTTAGAAACAAGATCGGCCCGGTTGCAGCATTTAAAACCGCCATCGTGGTAAAAAGGCTTCCCAAAACCAGATCCGGTAAAATTTTAAGGGGAACCATGCGGTCAATAGCAGACAAAAAAGAGTATAAAGTCCCTGCAACCATTGATGACTATTCCATTTTAGATGAAATCGAAGATTCTTTAGGAACCATCGGATATGGAAAAAAGGGACACAGATAATCAATACTTAGAGACTTGAAAGGATAACAGAAGAATTCTGCACAGAATTTTAAGTGCAGAATTCTTCTTTTCTTTTTTTTAAATGAAACAGTCAAACAGATTTTTAAAGGTTGTTGTTTTCATCCTTGCGGTTACCTGTCTGGTGATCCTTGGTATCGGTCTGTATATCTGGCAGAACCTGTCTGTTGACCAATCACAAAGCCTTATCAGGATAGCACAAAAGTTCTTTCTTCCTTTGATGGCAATCCTTATAACGATTATGGCAGTGATCGGATTCGGGCTTGAATCCATATATGCAAATTATATCCATCCCTTGAAAAAGATTTCTGCTGAAGCGTTTCTCATTTACTCTTCAAATCCTTCCCACCGCTTAAAAACTTCAGGCAGCAAAGAAATTTTCACCTTGACCGGAATTATCAATGATTTTGCAGATATTTTTGAAAATTTAAGTAAAGATATTACGGCTCAGATTCTGTCAGCCAGAATAGAAACCGAAAAAGAAAGAAATCTTTTAGCAGCCATAATGGCAGAACTTCCCGAGGGGGTTATTATCTGTAACCGAAGTGGCGGTATCCTGCTGTTTAATTCACTTGCAAAAAAACTGTTTACCCATAGCTCACACTCCAGCAGGGTAGACCATTTTATCGGCCTTGGTCGATCCATTTTTCATCTCATTGACAAAGAATTGATCGTGCATGCCATTGAAGAGATCGAAGAACGGTTAAATAACAAAAAAGAAAACCTGGCTTCCTATTTTATCACACCTATATACACCGGTCTCTTGCTGAGCATTGAAACCATTCCTGTGCTGGACCAGGAAAAACTGATGACAGGGTTTATTCTTACCATTAAAGATATCTCAGACCAGGTGGACAGGTATGAAAACATTGACAACTGGCTGCTGGCTTTCAGACAGACCATGGCATTTCATTTTGACCAGACAAAATTGTTTATAAAAGATTTGATTGATACGCCGGAAAAAGAAAAATTGACCAATGCGCTGTATGAAAAAAAGATCTCAAAAAATCTGGAGCACGTTGAGAATCAATTAAAGGAGACATCCTTATCCATCCTTGATGCGACTTTGACCAAAGTACCGTTGACAAAGCTTTTATTGTCTGATTTTCTTTTTGCCATACAAAAAAAAGCCGGAGAACAGAGCGGCATCAGGATTAATGTCAAAACTGATGAAACCAATAAACGAATGCTTGCAGATTCCTATTCCCTGACCATGGCATTCATTTTTCTCCTTGTCAATTTATCAGATGTTACGGGTAATAGAGAATTTGATCTGCAGGTGAGCACTGCCAACGGTCAGATTTTATTTGACATTACCTGGCATAGCGGCCCTGCAAGCCGGATCCAGATTGAAAACATTATCATCCAAAAAATCAGGGGCCTGCCCTCTTTTGGATATGTTTTAAAGCAGAACCGATCGGAATTCAGTATTGTTTCCAATAACCTCCAGACCTGTTGCCAGGTCAGAATTACGGCTAAAGCAGAACTCAAATCAAGTTTTTCAAAGAAAAAAAGAGGGGCTGTAATAGCAGAAAGCCGACCGGAATTTTATGATTTTGACCTGTTCAAAATTGATTATGACAGCAAAGACATATTGAACACTGATTTAAAGAAAATCATATTTACGGTTTTGGATACGGAAACAACCGGTCTTGATCCGGACGGCGGGGATGAAATCATTTCCATTGCTGCAGTGAGAATTGTAAACAACAGAATTGTCTACCAGGATCTTTTTGAGGAGCTGGTAGACCCCAAACGGGATATTCCCTTGGAATCCTATAAAATTCACGGAATCAACTATGAAATACTCAAGGGAAAACCGGATATCCAAACCATTCTTCCCTTATTTAAAATTTACACCTATGATACCGTCCTCATCGGGCATAATATTGCCTTTGATATGAAAATGCTCAAGGTAAAAGAAAAATTAACCAACACGGTTTTCCCCAACCCGGTTCTGGATACGCTTTTATTATCAGCCGTGCTTTACCCGACAAACAAACAACATGACATGGAAAGTATTGCCAAAAGACTTGGCGTCAATATTATCGGCAGGCACACTGCCTTGGGAGATGCCATTACCACTGCCGAGATTTTTTTAAAATTGATCCCCATCTTGAATGCCAATGGAATTTTTACACTGAAAAATGCACTTGAAGCCTCCAAAAAAACCTACTATTCTAGGTTAAAATATTAATACTTTAAGAAATAGGTGAGTATTTGAAAAACACGACAGGCAAAGCACCATTTTCCCTGCTTCCCCAGAAAGAACAGGAAAACCTTTATACTTCTTTTTCCATTGAAACCCATAAAAAAGGTTCCATCCTGCTTGTACAGGAAATCTCAAAAGTAGAAAAGCTCTACATATTATCAAAGGGGTCTGCCCAATATTATTTTGAAGCAAATTTTGCCAAAACACTGAAAAAAAACCTTACAGAGGGCGATAATTTCGGCGGCATTTCCATTCTGATGAATGATTCCGTGAGCACACGAACCTTAGAAGTGCTTGAGGATTCAAATTTTTTGACCCTGGACGCCCATATCTTTTCAGACATCTGTGCCAGGTTTGAAGAATTCAGGGACTATTTTGCGACAGAATTCGGTAAATGCATGCTCAATAAATCTTATGCCGGAATCATCTTACGCCATATCAGAGATAAGGAGTTTAACCTCCCTTTTTTTAATCAACCCCTCTCAGCCATGTTCAGACCCCATATTACCACATGCCCCATAGATGCGACCATCCTGGCGGCTGCCAAAAAAATGAGCAAAAACGGTTCCAGTGCTATTTTGATAAGAGATAAAAAAAAAGATATACAAGGCCTGGTTACAGATGCAGATCTTAAAACCAAAGTCCTTGCAAAGGAACTTTCTTTGCAGGAACCTGTTTCTAAAATCATGTCATCTCCGGTGATTACCATCTCAGCCGACTGCCAGGTTTTTGAAGCGTTTTTAAAAATGACGTCGGAAGACAAACGGCATCTGGCAGTCAGTAATAAAACCGGTGATATCATTGGTATTATTACTGAAAAGGATTTGATTTCGGCCCAGGCCAACTCAACCTATCTTCTGATCAAAACCATACAGTCGGCTCAACATATTGACCACCTGAAAGGTATTCATTCAAAGCTTTCAGAACTTTTGCTCGACCCCATTAAAAACGGATCAAATCCAGACTATATCACAAAACTGATTACCGGGTTTTCAGAGGCAATTTTAGATAAAATCATCCGCTTTACCATAAATGAGATAGGAGAACCGCCCTATAAATTTGTGTTTATGATCATGGGATCTGAAGGCCGCGATGAACAAACCCTGATCTCTGACCAGGACAATGCGCTGATATATGAAGACCTGGATGATCCAAAGGATGCTGCCAAAGCTCTGGAATATTTCACCCGTTTTTCAGAGCTGACCTGCAACCAGCTGAATACAGCCGGATTTAAATTTTGTGATGGTGATAATATGGCCAAAAATCCCAAATGGTGTCAACCCTTGTCGGTTTGGAAAAACTATTTTACCAACTGGATTCGAAGCACTGATCCTGAAAAAATTTTATACTCAAGTATTTTCTTTGATTTCAGAGGTGCCTGGGGAGATTTAACTCTGACAGACGAACTTGAATCCCATCTTGCAACATCGGTTAAGGAGTGGCCCGGTATTTTAAGATGCCTGACTGAAAACTCTTTTAATTTCAAACCCCCCATCAGTTTTTTTGGTAAATTTATTGTGGAGGAAAAAGGGAAACATGAAGGATCCTTTGATATTAAAAAAGCACTCCTGCCCATTATTGATTTTGCCAGAATTTATTCATTAAAAGAAGGCATTTCAACCACCAACACATTGACCAGACTGTTCAGGCTTTATACAAAACACACCTTGAGCAGCAAGCAATACCTGGATCTGATACGGTCCTATAATCATATGATGAGTTTAAGATTCTTACGGCAGATCACCACTATAATGGATGAAGAAGAAGAGCCGGACAACTATATTAATCCGGCAAATCTTTCTTCCATAGATCAGGCCATGCTCAAGGAAATATTTAAAATAATAGAAAAATTACAGCAAAAACTTAAAATGGAATTTATCGGGGCTTCTTAATGAATCAATAGAATATCTTAAGTTTGACAATGAATTTTTAATGCAAATAAAAAACGCTGACCCATTCAAGAGGGCCAGCGTTTTTTGTATTTTAGATTATAATGATTTACTTAACTTTAGCAGCAATCGGCACACGAATTTCTTCGACAAGATCCTGAATCCTCTGAGGAGGAGCCTCGGTCACACTGGAGACCGCATATGCCACGATAAAGTTAAGAATTGCACCGACAGTACCAAAAGCTTGGGGGTTAAGTCCAAACAACCAGTTGTCGACATTGTCCGGTAACATTGCTGTGGATTTAAAGAAGAACCATCCTTTATAGATAAAGATATAAACAAGGGTTGATCCCAACCCTGCCAGCATACCGGCAACAGCACCTTTGTCATTGACGCGTTTAGAAAAGATACCCATCATGATGGCCGGGAATATGGATGCTGCGGCAAGCCCAAAGGCTAACGCAACAACCTGTGCGGCAAAACCCGGCGGATTCAACCCCAGATAACCTGCCACCAGAATGGCACCGCCAATGGCGATACGGCTGTATTTAAGTTCCTGCTGATCATTGATATTGGGCATTAACCAGCCCTTTAAAACATCATGGGAAATAGCTGTTGCAATGGCAAGTAAAAGTCCTGCAGCAGTTGAAAGAGCTGCAGCGATACCACCTGCTGTAACCAATGCAATAACCCAGTTGGGCAGTCCTGCAATTTCAGGATTGGCAAGAACCATGATGTCCCTGTCAACCTTTACCATTTCATTGCCTTTCCAACCAAAGGATTCAGCAGTTTTAAGGCCTTTTTCATCATAGTACTGGATTCTGCCGTCACCATTTTTGTCTTCAAACTTTAAAAGACCTGTTTTTTCCCAGCTTTTAAACCAGGGCGGTACTTTTGCATATTCAATGTTCCCGTCAGGGCTTCCAACCGCACCGGTCTGAATGGTCTGCATCAGATTCATCCGGGCCATGGCGCCAACTGCGGGTGCTGTGGTGTAAAGAATGGCAATAAAAACAAGTGCCCATCCTGCAGAAGACCGTGCATCCTTTACCGAAGGCACTGTAAAAAATCTCATGATAACATGGGGGAGACCTGCCGTACCGATCATCAACGACATGGTCAAAAACAGAACATTAATCGTTGACATCTTCTGGGCCGTGTAGGCTGCAAAGCCTAAATCCACCAAAATCGTATCCAGTTTATCCAAGAGATGAATTCCGCTGCCGTCTGCCATTGTACTTCCAAGACCCAATTGAGGAATGGGCATACCGGTGAGGTGAAGAGAAATAAAAATAGCAGGAACAGAATAAGCAAAAATAAGAACGCAATACTGGGCAATCTGGGTATTGGTAACCCCTTTCATGCCGCCGAAAACTGCATAGACAAAAACGATGACCATACCGATAACAATTCCCACCTCAAAGGAAACGCCAAGGGAACGGGAAAAAACAACGCCGATACCTTTCATCTGACCAATAACATAGGTGACGGATGCGGTAATAAGACAGACTACGGCAACCATTCTTGCCGTATTGGAATAGTATCTTTCACCAATAAATTCCGACACGGTAAATTTTCCGAATTTTCTAAGGTATGGGGCTAAAAGCATGGCAAGAAGGCAATAACCGCCTGTCCAGCCCATTAAATAAACCGAGGCATCATACCCTAAAAATGCGATAAGACCTGCCATGGAAATAAAAGATGCCGCTGACATCCAGTCCGCACCGGTAGCCATACCATTGAGAACAGGATGAACACCTTTGCTGGCAACGTAAAAATCACTGGTATCTTTTGCCTTTGACCGTATCGCGATATAAATATAAAGCACAAATGTCGCACCAACAACAAGAATCGTTAATAATTGTAAACTCATAGTTTATCTCCTTTTATTCTTCTTCAACGCCAAATTCTTTATCCAACTTCCCCATCCTGTTGGAATAAAAAAAGATCAATCCCACAAAAATATACAAAGATCCCTGCTGCGCGAACCAGAACCCTAACTTGTATCCCCCGAACGGGATAGCATTAAGAGGATGAACTATAAGAATTCCAAACCCAAAAGAAACGACAAACCAGACGATCAGACATCCTACTACCAACTTAATGTTACGACGCCAATACTCCTCCCTTGACTTTTCACCCATGGACTTTCCCTCCCTTGTAAAAGTTAATAAACACCATTTATTAAATAAGATCGGATCGGACTTAGTGTTTCTATTACATTATGTTTTCGCCTTGTCAAGGCAGATTTTTACCTTTTTTTTTACACTGATATAATATAACTGCATTGGAAATGTTTTATTAAATTACAATATTTTAATCGATTTTTTTCAATAATTTCAATACCTAACAATTTTTAATCCATAGTGGCAAGAAGTCATATCATTAAAATCCCTGAAAGCTTGAAACAAATGCGCCCCGGTTGTTTGCGAATTTTTTCGCCATATGGATATCCAAACAAGCTCCCCATGACATGGCGAAAAAAAAGATCTGTTTCCTTTTTAAAAAATAACTTTTGTATGGGTAGGATGGATAGCAAAAAAATAAAAACAACCTGCCAGTTTGCTAGGAGTATCACGACACCATGCCATCTGAGGAACCCGTAAACTCCAGGCATACTTTTGCCTGCAGGGCTTTGATTTTTTTAAATACTTCCTTTAGCATTTTTCGTTCAATTGAAGAAAACTTTTTGGGATTAATAAAATTGTCAGGTTTAAATTTTTCTCCGATTATGGCCTTGATCTGCACCATGAACCGTATCTGCATCAAAAAGCTGTAAGCTTGTTCTATCTCATTGTACTCGTCTCTTGAGAGAACCCGCTTTAAGTATAATTGATAAATTCTGTCCTGGGTATTGGTCTCTTTAATTTGATGATATAATGAATAAATCCTGGCAATATCAACAATGGGTGTATTGGCTTTTTTAATATCAATACATTTTTTATGCTCCCCTTTTGATTGGGTTATAAAATTATTGAAAAACCCGATGGGGGGTTTGAACTGCAGTGTGTTCTGGGCCATACTGCGAAAATAGGCAGTATTTTTTTTAAGCAATTTAAAAAGGTGACCCCTCAGATTGTCTAAAATGCTTATTTCACCATAAGCAAACCTGAAATCAAAAAAAATACTGGAGTGCATCAAATTTTCAGGTTCAGTTGTTCGGGTCCATTTTAAAAAAATAATTTTTCCATACAGACAGCGGCTGGCACCACTTTGGGTTCTTGGCCATGATGCCGCCATTGCAATAATCATAGCCGGCCTGATCCAGCCACATGCAGACTTTTTCTCCAAGTTTGAGGAAATATGCCTGAACCAGTGCTTCACTTTTTTTTGAATCAGGGTCCATAAATACAATTGCATTGTCCTGATCTGTTTTCAGTGTCTGCTCTTTACGTCCCTCACTGCCAAGCGTTATAAATGCAAAGGGGACAGGACTTGGCCCAACTTCCATTAACGCAAACTCGAATATTTTGTTCAAAATAGCATCGGAAAAAGCTGTCACAAGCCAGGTCACTGTTCTGATCTTTGTGCCGTTGGTAATCATGGAATGTATCAGTCTGGGCAGCTGGCTGTGTTTTCCTATAACTTCTTCTAAGGCATTGGCCTGGTTTATTTCACGAATAAGAGACGTATAGGAAAGTTCGGTTAAAAGTCTGTCATCAAGTTCAGGATTTTCAATAGACCGGTCAAAAAG
>JAHJLN010000270.1 GCA_018821715.1 Pseudomonadota bacterium
GAACCCCGTTTCATTGGTCAGATCCTAAAGGAAACAGCTGATTTATCAGATAGTGACATTCTCCAGATTCTTTTAGAGCAAAAACAATTTGAGAAAAGGAGACTTGACCTTGAAAAAGCTTTGTATACGGTTAAATCTGAATTAAGGATTTCTAAAAAACTTAACAGACTATTTGAATACAGTATCTCAAAAGACGGCCTTGAGGCCTTTGTAAAAAAACGAAAAGAAATAGACGAAGCAATTCCTATTTATGAATTTCTTATTTGGCTTAGAAGAGTGGGAATTAAATTCGGTTTTGTGGATGATGCTGTTTTGGAAAAATTTATTCAAAAAACAGAAGAAAAATCTCAGATCACAGTTGCAAAAGGGTATCCAGCAGGGCAATGTACCAATGAGACAATCGAATTCTATTTTGAAAATGAATTTTCACAGGCACAACAGGAATCGAACAAGACAGATCCGGATCAAATAGAATCCTCAGACAAAGAGGATATTGCACAAGAAAAACCGATAGAAAAAAAACAGCCTCAAGAATTGGAAAGCAAAGATAACAAGCCTGACCAGGAAAAAATTCCGTCCCATAAAAATGATGATGAGAAAGACAATGACCCTCTTTTCTTTAAACAAGGCAGTCTTCTGGCACGGATCATTCCGGGGAAAAAAGGAAAACCTGGAAAAGATGTTTTAGGGTATCCCATCCAGCCGGATAAACCTTCCATTTGTATATTAAATGCCGGAAGCGGTGTAATTAAAAAAGGCTCTGTTTTTCTTGCCCGTATAGATGGCCGCCCTGTTCTAAAAAATGGTGTAACCCTTATGGTTGAAACGGCGCTTCAGAAAAATGAAATTAAAACCATTCCGGGCAACATCAGCAATGACACTAAAGACACTTATGACGCTGCAACTTTAGAAGTCAGCGGTATCATAACCACAGAGGGCATTTTAAGATGCCGCTCCCTGTTACTCCTTGGTAATATGATGGGGTGCGTAATTTGTTCCGGTGACATTGATATTAAAGGGAACATCGGAACGGATAAAGAAACAAAGGATAAAGGTACACTTCATCAGGCTGACATTCTCTGCCAGGGTTCAGTTAAAGCCTCTAAATCCATAATGAATTCAAAAATTCAGACTGAAGGTGAACTCCTGGCCTTTGGTTCAACCGTTATCGGATCACAGGTGCTTGCCTTTAAAGGCATGAGGATAAAAGATAGCCTCAAGGGTGTAAATGGACCGTCTATTCTTCAGTTTGGCATTAAACCCGGGGATAAAAGTATTCCTTTGGATCATACAATTGAAACGAAAAATGCAGAATTGTCTGTCTTAAAAAAAGAAACAGAGATCGCACAATTAACTGAAACATATAATAAAGAATTAAAGGAAGCAGAGAACCACCAGCTTGAACAGACTATATTCAAAAATCTTGTTGAAATCATTGAGGCACCTGATCTTTATCAGTATAACGGACTGGAAGGTAAAATAAAGTATTTGTATAGTCTGCCGGATTTTTCGTCCGTTAAAGCCTATTATTTAAAACTTCCTGAAACAGACACGGCTTTGGCGGTTCTAAATCAAATAATAGCATCTACCAAAACAATGCCCCTTGAAAATGCTTTAAAACAGTTTAAAGATAAAATTGATCCGGAACCAGAAGATCAAAATGCTGCCTCCACCATTTCTCGGATTGAGACTGATTTTAAAGCCCGCCTTGCCGCTTTTAAACGGGAGGCTGCAGAGAAATCAGAAGAAATCGAAAAGATAGAAAATGACATCAAAGGCCTTCAGGCCTTAAGAGCAAAGCTTGGATCAAGACATGTCAATTCGTTATCCCCGTCTACATCAGCGATAAAAATAAAAAACAAGTGTGAAAAAGGAACGATTATCAAAGGAGTATTTGCCCAACTTGTTGTAGAAAAAACCTTATATAATGTTGAATTTAAAGAGGTGATTGACCCGACAACCAATACAGGGTCCATTGTCATTGAAACATATTAAGGTGGCATAAAAAAGCCCTTCAAGAAACAGAGCAGCAATTTACATCAGGCAGCAAAAAAATTCTGGATCGGCAAACTGCTAAAAAGGCGCTGCGAAAACACTTTGAAGGATATAAACTCCCTTATTTTTTTTCTCCCAAAAGATGCTTTGCAAGACGCTTTCCAAGACCAATAATAGTTGTTGTTGGCGGCTGTCCCCAGGCTTCCGGAATAACAGAGCAATCACAAACAAACAGATTGTCATACGCTGTCATAAGATTGGAATCCACAAGTTCTCCGATTTTAACTGTACCACCAGGATGAGCGGCTAAATACTGAGTTTTAAAAATATCTTTTGCACCGGCATTCTTTAATATCTCTTTTGCACGTTCATACCCTCTGGACAGCTTCAGTTTATCCTTTTTATTTAATATTTTACGTACGCCGCCAGTGTCAGTAAGTTGTCCGCCAAGTTCATCTTTTGCTTTTACCATTATCTGGAGAGTTTTTTGTCGTGAAAAAATTTTCTGAAATTTAAAAACCCCGGCGGCAAACATTGCAGCTGTTGCGAATGGATGCGCCATGTCCGTCATCATGTACCCTTCATCTTCAATATGCACACCAGCGGTCATAGGAATTTCACTGGTTGGAACATCAATGTCTTTTACCGTACCCCGAACTCCTATGAGCGGATCAAAGAAAAAATCATATCCGGCTCTTTTAATGCCGCTTGCTCGAAGTATGACGGGGGTGCCTATACCACCTGCAGAAATAACAATCTTTGGTGCAAAAACTTCATATTTCTTTTGACCTTTTGTAAATTCTACTCCAATTCCCTTGCTTTAATAGTCCGCAAAGAGTTTACCGATTTACACGACAGCACAATGAAAGATTTTACTCAATACTTCAAAAGGAC
>JAHJLN010000271.1 GCA_018821715.1 Pseudomonadota bacterium
GCCCTCCAAAATATTCTGTTCTATTTTCCAGCTTATCTTAAAACAGGAAAATAGAACAGAATATTCTTGCCTATGGAACAGAAAAGTTTCGTGCTATTACATAACTATTTGTTTTTATATGAAATTTAGCAATGGCATGATTTATGCCTCATAATGGAGAGAAAAAAGGAAACTTTATCAGGAGAAGCAATCAATGGAAATAAAAAAAATTACCGTGCTGGGTGCAGGACTTATGGGTGCAGGAATTGCCCAGACAGCAGCTCAGGCAGGATTTGACGTCAGTATTCGGGATATGGAAGAGCGGTTGGTGGAAAACGGCATAGCCGCCATTAAAAGCAACCTGGACAGAATGGTTAAAAAAGGGAAGCTGGACAAAGACGAAGTCCAAAACATCATGGGCCGTATCAGGGGGACCATTGATCTCAAAGAAGCTGCCCAGGATGCAGATATGGTTATTGAGGCCATTATCGAGGTCATGGAAATTAAAAAACAGGTATACAAGGAGCTGGATACCATCTGCAAAAAAGAAACCATTTTTGCCACCAACACCTCAGGACTTTCCATTACCGAGATGGCCAGTGTTACCCAGAGACCCGGACAGGTCATCGGCATGCATTTTTTTAACCCGGTACCGGTCATGAGACTGGTTGAACTGATAAAAGGATTTTCCACCACAGAAGAAACCCTTGGCATTGCCAAAGCTTTTGTTGAAAAAATTAAAAAAACATCCATTGAAGTGAAAGAGGCACCGGGATTTGCCGTCAACCGTATTCTTGTCCCCATGCTCAATGAAGCTGTTTTTGTCTTTGCCGAAGGCATTGCCAGTGCCAAGGATATTGATGACGGCATGATGCTGGGGGCCAACCACCCCATCGGCCCCCTTGCATTGCTGGACCTGGTGGGTCTGGACACCATTCTTCTTGTCATAGAAGGGTTTCACAAGGAGTTGGGGGAAGACAAATACCGCCCGGCTCCCTTGCTCAGAAAAATGGTCAGGGCCGGTCATCTTGGCAGGAAAAGCGGCAAAGGGTTTTACGATTATACCAAATAAAAAATAATTTTTGGAGGCAGACATGGCACAGGTTGTTGCAGACAGAAGGGATGTGGATTTTGTTCTTCACGAACAATTAAAAGTAGAAAATTTAAGCCGGCATGAACGGTTTGCAGATTTTGGCAGAAAAACCATTGACCTTGTGGTTTCTGAAGCACGAAATCTTGCGATCAAAGAGTTGCTGTCCTGCCAGAAAGAAGCTGACGAGCAGGGATGTACCTTTGAAAACGGGACCGTGACCGTACCACAATCCTTTCACAGGGTCTATGAGCTGTTCAGGCAGGGTGAATGGATTGCCATGTGTGATGATCCCAAATGGGGCGGGCAGGGCATGCCGTCCACCGTGGCCCTGGCGGCCAATAATTATTTTAATGGTGCCAACTATCCGTTCATGCTCCATAATATCCTTTCCCACGGGGCAGGAAAACTGGTGGAATGCTTTGGCACGGACAAGCAGAAAGAGCTGTTTCTTAAAAAGATGTACACGGGTATCTGGGGCGGGTCCATGCTGTTGACCGAACCTGAGGCAGGGTCTGATTTGGGGCTCTTGACCACAAAGGCCGTTAAAAACGATGACGGCACCTATTCCATTGTGGGTAATAAAATTTTTATTTCATCCGGTGAGAACGACCTTGTGGAAAATATCATCCACCCGGTACTGGCAAGAATAGAAGGTGCGCCAAAAGGAACAGCCGGTATTTCATTGTTTCTGGTTCCCAAAATCCGGGTAAATGATGACGGCAGTCTGGGTGAATTCAATGATGTGGTCTGCACCGGGATTGAGGAAAAAATGGGAATACACGGCAGCCCCACCTGTTCCATGGCACTGGGGGGAAAGGGCCTTTGCCGTGGGACGCTCCTGGGCAAAGAAAATCGTGGCATGAGCGCCATGTTTGTCATGATGAACGAAGCCCGTCTTCATGTCGGGATGCAGGGGTTTTCCTGCGCATCAGCGTCCTATCTGAATGCCTTGAATTATGCCAGACAAAGGGTTCAGGGAAAATCTCTTACTGCAACAACCAAGGATGCCCCTTCTGTTCCCCTTATTTCGCACCCGGATATCCGACGGATTCTTTTAACCATGAAATCCTATTCCGAAGGCATGAGAAGCACTCTTTTTTATGTCGGTCTTTTAGAAGACATGGTCAGGATAAGCGATTCTGAAGAAGACCAAAGAAAATACCAGGGCCTTATTGATGTCCTGATCCCGGTGGCAAAAGGATATATTACCGACCGGGCCTTTGAAATGTGCAGTCACGGTGTACAGGTGTTCGGCGGTTACGGATTTACCAAAGAATATCCCCAGGAACAGCTCTTAAGGGACTGCAAGATTACCCAGATCTACGAAGGCACCAACGGCATCCAGGCCATGGATCTTCTGGGAAGAAAGCTTTCTCTTAACAAGGGTCAGTCTTTTAAAGACCTTTTAGACGAGGTCGGCAAAACCATAGACACAGCAAGGCAAATAAAAGAACTTGAACAAATTGTTCTGTCTCTTGAAAAAACCGTCCTTCAGCTCAAACAAGTGGCTCAAACGCTTGGGGAAGCCCTGGGATCTGAAAACATATTGAATGCCTATGCCAATGCCCATCCTTTCCTGGATGTGACCGGTGATGTTATCATGGCATGGATGCTGCTGTGGCGGGCAGTTGTGGCGGTTCAAAAAATAGAAGACAAGCCCAAAAAGAAAGACCTAGAGTTTTACGACGGTCAGCTGAAAAGTGCCCGGTTTTTCATCAATACCGTGCTGCCGGTTACCAAGGGAAAAATGGATGCAATTCTTTTTTCCGACACAGCGGTTGTCGATATTTCAGAAGCTGCCTTTGGCGGTAAATAAAGGGGATAAAGATCTGGTTGGTGAATGATTCAAACAATAAAAATGGAGGCAGTTTATGTTAAATCTTGTTAGTGTATTTGAGCATAGCGCAAAAGAATTTCCTGGAAAAAAAGCCATTATCTTTGGTGACAAGAGTTTTACCTTTGCCCAGGTTACGGCAATGGTGAATAAAATTGCCAATGCCTTAAAGCAAAAAGGGATACAAAAAGGGGACAAAGTCGCCTTAAGCTGCCTGAACCTTCCCTATTTCCCCATGGTGTATTACGCCATCCTGAAAACAGGTGCCGTGGTCGTTCCGTTAAATGTCCTTTTAAAGGGAAGGGAGATTGCCTACCATTTAAAAGACAGTGAAGCCAAAGCCTATTTCTGTTTCCAGGGAACACCGGAACTTCCCATGGCTGAAGAAGGCTTTAACGGGTTTAACCAGGTGGATGCCTGCGAACTCTTTTGTGTAATTACCGCCGATCTTACCGCTCCATCTCCCATTGAAGGCACCATGACCATGGGCCAGCTTATCGCCGAAGCATCAGTACTTTGCGATACACAGCTTACCAGTCCAGAGGATACAGCAGTTATTCTCTATACCTCGGGTACCACAGGCTTTCCCAAGGGAGCGGAACTGTCACATTCCAACATGACCATGAATGCTCTGGGCAGTCGTCACCTGCTGCAGTTGAACCAGGATGACATCCATGTCATCGTGCTGCCATTGTTTCATTCCTTTGGCCAGACCTGTCAGATGAATGCAGGATTCTCTGTTGGAAATACCCTGGTCCTGATCCCTAAATTTACCCCACAGGCGGTTCTTTCCGCCATTGAAAATGATGGCGGAACCGTATTTGCAGGAGTCCCGACCATGTACTGGGCTTTGTTGAACCACGAAGACAAAGAGGGGATGTTTGATATTGAAAAAATTGCAAAAACACTTAGAATCGGTATTTCAGGCGCATCTTCCCTTCCCCTGGAAATCATTAAGGGAATAGAAAAAAAATATAAGATTCCAATTCTTGAAGGATATGGACTTTCAGAAACCTGCCCGGTTGCCACCTTCAGTCATCTGACAAAAGAGCGCAAACCCGGCTCCATTGGAACACCGATCTGGGGAGTGGAAGTGGATATTTTTGATAGGGAGAATAACCCTGTTGCCCCGGGTGAAGTCGGAGAGGTGGTGATCCGCGGTCATAATGTCATGAAAGGATACTACAACAAAAAAGATGCCACGGCAGACGCTTTTGCCGGGACAACCTGGTTCCATACCGGCGATCTGGGTAAAAAAGATGAAGACGGTTATTTTTACATTGTAGACCGTGTAAAAGATATGATTATCAGAGGGGGGTACAATGTTTATCCAAGAGAGATAGAAGAAGTCCTTCTCACCCACCCGGACATTTCCCTGGCAGCGGTTCTAGGGGTTCCCCATGATCGTCATGGCGAGGAGGTTGCAGCCTATGTGGTGCTGAAACCAGGGGCTGATATTACTGAAGGTGCCATAATTGAATGGGGCAAACAGCAGATGGCAGCTTATAAATATCCTCGGGTTGTTCATATTCGCCAAGCGCTGCCCATGACGGCAACGGGAAAAATTCTTAAAAAAGATTTGCGAGCAGAGGGCTAAAAAAGGTAATTTGAACAATTGAAAAAAAAAGTTAATAGTAAAATTTAAGGATGTGGATATGAAAGAAGTGGTTATTGTTTCTGCCTGCAGGACGGCGATCGGTGCCTTTGGCGGAACGTTAAAAGACTTGAACGGGGCAATGATTGCCAGTGTTACCATGAAAGAAGCCGTCAAAAGAGCCGGGATTGATCCGGCACTGATTGACGATGTCAGATACGGGTGCTGCGTTGAACACCACGACACCCTGAACACTACCCGGGTGGCTGCTTTAATGGCCGGTATTCCGGACTCTGTACCCGCTGCCACAGTAAACCGGGTCTGCATTTCCGGCATGGAAGCAACCCTTTCCGGGGCTGCCATGATCCAGGCAGGCATGGCAGACATCATCCTGTCAGGAGGGGTGGAGCATATGTCCGGCGTGCCCTATACCGTACCCAATGCCAGGTGGGGATGCCGCCTCCAGGACCAGCAGTTTGTGGATGCCATGATCCATGCCCTTCATTGCGGGTCCCACATCATGCCCTTTGATGAAACCACTCCGCTGAACACAAAAGAGGCGCCGGCAAGCGGTTTTTTGGGGAAACCCTATATCATGGGGCATACCGCAGAATTTGTCGCCCAGCACCTGAATATCAGCAGACAGGAAATGGATGAAGTGGCGTTGCGAAGCCATAACAATGCTGAACGGGCAAATGCCGATGGGTCATTTGAAGAAGAAATTGTGCCCATCCATGTGCCCCGGCGCAAAAAAGATCCCCTGGTTTTTGACAGGGATGAACATTTCAGGCCGGGCATCACCATGGAAAAGCTTCAAAATCTTCCGCCCGCCTTTATTCCCAAAACAGGAAAGGTTACAGCAGGAAATGCCAGCGGCATCAATGACGGGTCCACGGGCATGATTATCATGTCAGCCGATAAGGCCAGAGAGCTTGGGCTGACCCCCATCGCAAAAATAAAAGCCTCTGGCATGGGGGCATGTCATCCCACTGTCATGGGAATATCTCCGGTTCCGGCCGTCAAGAGCCTCATGGAAAGAAGCGGCCTTGCCATTGCCGACTTTGATCTCATTGAAGTCAATGAAGCCTTTGCCGCACAATACATCGGGTGTGAAAAAGAACTGGGCCTGAATCGGGAGATCACCAATGTGAACGGGTCGGGCATCGGGTTGGGACACCCTGTGGGATCTACGGGCGCAAGGATCATGGTCACCTTGATCCATGCCATGAAAAAAAGGGGCAATACCCTTGGCCTTGCCACTCTTTGCGGTGGCGGCGGGGTGGCTATGGCCTGTGCCATAGAAATGATGTAACCACCATTGTTTTTGTTTTCACGGGGCAAACCATTGCTTTTTCAAGGATGTTTTGCCCTGTGCTTGACTTTGTCAGGCAGTTTGAATACGAGTAGAGGTAATGGTTTTCATAAGGTTAGCCATTTGTTTGAATAAAGGGGCCAATGAAAAAAATAACCGCTTTTTTCAGAAATATGCGCATTCGATCCAAACTGCTGGGCGGCTTTACCCTGATTTTTATCCTGGCGACCCTGCTGGGGGGAACCGCGATTTATTTCCAGGTTAAATCCACCATTGAAGCCAATATTGAAAGCGAACTGAAAAACTCAACAGAAACCATTCTCAATATGGTTAAAACCGCGGCCGGTACCTCCATAAAAAACCATCTGAGGGCAGTAGCAGAAAAAAACAAGCAAATCATAGAAGCCATATACGAAGATTATCAATCCGGGCGAATGACCGAAGAAGCGGCAAAAGTCCTTGCAAAAAAAATTCTTTTAAGTCAGACCATTGGCAAAACAGGGTATCTGTATTGTGTCAGGAGTGACGGCATAGCGCCCATACATCCTCGCCCCGGTGTGGCAGGGAACAATTTCCTTGACCAGTGGTTTGTAAGGGAACAGATCAGACTAAAAGACGGATACCTGGAATATGACTGGAAAAATCCAGAAGAAGATCATGAAAAGCCCAAAGCCTTGTATATGAGTTACTTTGAACCCTGGGACTGGATTATCTCCGCCTCCTCCTACCGGGATGAATTCAAGGAACTGGTCAATGTGTCGGATTTTAAGGACAGCATCCTGGCGCTTTTATTTGGAAAAACCGGATATGCCTATGTCCTGGACAGCAAGGGCAATTTGATTGTTCACCCGACACTTTCAGGAAATTATTTTGACGCCCAGGGCAGGGACGGCCAGTTTTTTATTCATGAGATCTGCCGGTTGAAAAACGGGAAACTCATCTACTCGTGGAAAAATCCAGGTGAAACCGCTTTTCGTAAAAAAATAGTGCTGTTCAACTATATTCCGGAATATGACTGGATTGTGGCCTGTTCCAGTTATCTTGATGAAATGTATGCGCCCCTTAATACCATCAGAAATATTATTCTATTGGCGGTTTGCGTAATAATGGCTCTGGTGTTCTTTCTTTCTTTGTGGATCACCGGTTCTGTGCTGCACCCCCTTCGTCATCTGATGAACCGGCTTTCCCTGGGCGCATCCGGTGACTTAAGCGTTCGAATGCCGGTCACATCAAAGGATGAAATCGGACAGCTTGCAGGGTTTTTCAATAAGTTCATGGAAACTCTTGAACTTTATAATGCAAATCTGACCGCTGAAATCAAGATTCAAAAGCGCATTGAAACCGCCTTGCGTCTGTCCGAAGAAATGTTTTCCAAGGCGTTCCAGTGCAGCCCCAGCGGAATGTTTATTGCCTCCTTAAAAGACGGGAGGGTGATCAATGTCAATGACAGCTTTCTTAACTTTACAGGATATACCCATTCAAATATCATTGACAATGATCTTGCGGCTTTGGGTTTTTTTCAGAACAAGACGGATGGTCCAAAACTGATGAAACAACTGACCCAAAAAAGACATTTGAAAAATATGGAAATCAAATTCCAGATGGCCACTGGAGAAAACCGGACAGGTCTTCTTTCTGCAGAGATTGTGGAGTTGTGGGGAGAGGAATGCATCCTTGCTGCCATGGAAGACCTTACAGAGTCAAGACAGCTGGAAAGAGAAATATTGACCATCAGTGAACAGGAACGCCAGAAAATCGCCATGGAACTTCATGATGACATTTGTCCCCAGCTGATCGGTATAGAGGTGATGACAAAAATCCTTGTGGAAAAACTGGAAGAAAAAGCAATTGATGAAGCATCAGACGCTTTTAAAATCAGACAGTTTATTTTAGATACCATTGCCAAGACCCGGCAATTGTCAAAGGGATTGAGCCCGGTCAACCTTTCCGACCATGGATTTGACCTGTCCCTTGAGGAGCTGGCCAATTATATACAAGAGGTGTTTGGGATTGTGTGTGTGTTTAAGTATAGCGGGGGTCACCCGATAAGGGACAACAGTGTGGCCACCCACCTGTATTATATTGCCCATGAAGCCGTCCACAACGCTGCCAGGCATTCCAATGCAAAAAAAATATCCATTGACTTGACCATCAGCCCCCAAAAGATAACACTCATTGTCAGGGATGACGGCAGGGGAATGGACACGGTTCAACATGCCCATGGAATGGGACTTAAAATCATGACCTACCGGGCACAGAGAATCGGCGCGACTCTTAATATCACACAACACGCAACCGGCGGCACCCTGGTGCGGCTTGACATTGAAACTTAAGAGGGATGCCATGATTCCGGAGAAAAGCAAAATAAAAATAATGATTGTTGAAGATCACCCCATCTTTCGAATGGGAATGACGGAAATGATCAACCGTGAAAAAGACATGACGGTCTGTGGAGATGCCGAAGATGTGGCCGGCGCCCTGAACAGCATTGAAAAAGAGATGCCGGACATCATTGTGGTGGATCTGTCCTTGAAAAACAGCAACGGCATTGACCTGGTAAAAGAGGTCAGTGAAAAGTATAAAGCCATCTCCTGCCTGGTGTTATCCATGCACGATGAATCCCTGCACGCTGAAAGGTGCATCATGGCCGGCGCCAAGGGGTATATCATGAAGCAGGAAGCCTCGATTTCAGTGGTAAAAGCCATCCGGGAGATCCTTTCAGGCAATCTGTACGTCAGCAACACCATCATGAGTCATATTTTGACAAAATTTCGTCACCAGCCGGCAGCCCTTCATGAGTCTCCGTTAAAACATCTCACAGACCGTGAAATGGAAATTTTTCAATTCATTGGAAGGGGATATGCATCGGGTGAAATCGCAAAACGCCTGAATATCAGTGTTAAAACCATTGGCACCTATCGGGAACGCATCAAAGCCAAATTAAACATCAACCACAGCGGCAGACTGGTCAGACAGGCTGTTATCTGGGTTGAGACCGGCGTTTTTAAACCTTCGGTCTAACCGAACATTAAATGATGTTTCTTTTTTAGTTGTGTCTGCAAAAACAAGAGTGTAAGTTTACACTATGGCTTCCAATAAAAAAAATTCAAAAATACTTGCTTTGCAACGTGAGGTGAGATTTTTGCGTAAAACTCTATCAAGCCAGAAGCACTACCTGGATAGTGTGCATGAAACCGCTATGGGTTTGATTCAGCGTTACAGTGTAGACGATCTGCTGGAAAAGATTCTTACCAAGGCCGGCATTTTAGCCGGAACACCTGACTCATTCCTTTACCTTCATGATCCAGATACGGATGAATTGATAATTAAAATGGGACAGGGGGTTTATACCGGCCTTCTTGGCACCCGTATTAAGCCTGGGCAGGGATTGGCCGGGAAAGTCTACAATACTGGAAAGCCTGTCCTCATTGATGATTATGCCACCTGGTCAAAACGGATTCAGCACCCTTTATATGATAAATTACATTCAGCCCTAGGCATTCCTTTGAAATCCAAGACCAGACCCATTGGTGTTGTCGGACTCGGTTCCTTCGATCCGGCAAAGCCATTCGGCCCCAATGATCTTAATCATATGAGCCGCTTTGCTGAATTGGCGTCTGCTGCCCTTGAAAATGCCCGTCTCAATGCCGATCTTCAAAAAGAATTGAGTGAGCGTAAACAGGCTGAAAAATCGGTACGCATCCTAAACGCTGAACTTGAGCAGCGCGTGGCTGACCGGACGTTGAAACTTGAACAGGCCTTTTCAGAGATCAAACAACTGAAAGGTATCGTGCCGATCTGTTCCAAGTGTAAAAAAATCAGAGATGATAAAGGATATTGGAATTTACTGGAGTCATATATTGAAAAACACTCAGAGGCCTCTTTCAGTCATGGCATCTGCCCTGAGTGTTCAGAAGAATTATATGGCAAGGAAGACTGGTATCAAGAAATGAAGGAAGATCAAGATAAATAAAGCGTTCGTTCCTCCCTGTAAGTCATTCCCCTACAAGAATTTGGTTCCTCTCCTTACACTTATTTGGTCTGTTTGCTGATTTACACCCGGCCTTAAATTTTTTAAAAAATATTATCTGTTTGAGGGTTTTTGGTTTCCTTAGCGCTTTTTTCTTGTTCTCAGACAGAAAGCAAACCTGTTTAAGGAGAGAATATGAACATTCTTAGTGTGGACGATGTATCTTTGTCCTTTGGCGGGCTGGAAGTCTTGACGGATGTTTCATTTGATGTAACTCAAGGTGATATCTTTGCCATTATCGGACCCAATGGTGCGGGCAAGACCTCCATATTGAATATCATCAGCGGGTTCTACCGCCCTAAAAAGGGAAAGGTTTTTTTCAAAGGAAACGATATCAGCCACCTGGGTCCTGACAAACGCGCAGCCCAGGGAATGGGCCGAACCTTTCAGAATATTGCCCTGTACCATGGCATGTCTGTGCTGGATAATATCAAACTGGGTGCCCATTCCCATCTGAAAACAGGGTTGATGGGGGGACTGTGGTACTGGGGAGCCGCCCACAGAGAAGAGATGGCGATGCGAAAAAAAATTGAAGAAGATATCATTGATTTTCTGGAGATTGAAACCATTCGAAAACAACCCGTGGGTTCCCTTGCCTATGGCCTGCAAAAACGGGTAGAGCTGGCCCGGGCCCTTGCCATGCGTCCTAAGGTCCTGTTGATGGACGAACCGGTTGCCGGCATGAATGCCGAGGAAACCGAAGATATGGCAAGATTCATCCTGGATATAAAGGAAGAACATGATATCACCATTGTCCTGATCGAGCATGATATGAAAATGATCATGGATATTTCAGACCGGGTTCTGGTCTTAAACTTCGGGCAGAAACTGACCTGTGGAACTCCCGGGGATGTGCAGAAGCACCCCGAGGTTATCAAGGCATACCTGGGTCAAAAAAAAGATCAAGCATGAAGAAAGGATGAACATGGACATATTTTTGCAGCTGATTTCCAGCGGGTTTCTGGTCGGGGGAATTTATGCCCTCATTGCCCTTGGCTTTGTTCTCATCTATAAGGCCACCAATATCATCAATTTTGCCACCGGCGAATTCATGATGATCGGCGCTTATATTTTTTATTCCCTGATGGTCTATCTGAAACTGTCCCCCTTTGTCGGATTTCCCCTGGTTATCGTCTGTGCCGCCTTGCTGGGCACTCTGGTGGAGCGCCTTATCTTAAGACATATGCTGGGACAGCCCAATATCAGCATCATCATGGTGACCATCGGCTTGAGTTCCATATTACTTGGCGTGGCTGAAATGATCTGGGGGTCCAGCTTTAGAAGTTTTCCCCCATTGTTTCCCAGAAAACCCATTCTCCTGGGGGAGATCGTGTTGCGGTCCAATCTGTTTTACGGATTTTTAATGGCCATGGCCGTGGTGGTCATATTTTTGATTTTGTTCAAATACGCCAAAGTCGGGGTGGCCATGCGGGCCACGGCCAATGATCAGATGGCTGCTTTTTCCATGGGAATCAACGTGAAAACCATGTTTACCATTTCCTGGGCCTTTGGTGCCATTGCCGCATCCATGGGCGGCATCATCATCGGTAACATCGGCGGTGTTCAGCCGACCCTGGGACATATCGGGCTTAAAATATTTCCCATCGTGATCCTGGGCGGCCTTGACTCCATAATTGGTGCGGTGATCGGCGGGTTTATCGTGGGAATCGTTGAAAATCTGGCCGGCGGTTACCTGGACCCGTATTTTCACGGAGGGGTTAAGGACCTTGCCCCCTTTATTGTTCTGCTTTTCATTCTTTTAATCAAACCCTATGGACTGTTCGGTACAAAAGAGATCGAACGGCTTTAACAAAGAGGAATAGCAATTATGCGCATCGGTGACTTCAAAGAAACATACGCGTCAGACCAGGCTGTTTTTGTGAATGCCACGTCCCGCTTCTGGCTGGGGGTTCTGTTTATCCTTCTGGCGATTTTTCCCTTTGTGGCCGGAGATTATCTTTTGTTCATGGCCAACCTTATCGGCATTACCATTATCGGGGCTGTGGGATTGAATATTCTTACGGGATGCGCGGGTCAGATATCCCTGGGTCATGCGGCATTCATCGGAGTCGGTGCTTATACGGCAGCGATTTTATCCACCCGGTTTAACCTGCCCTTTCTAGTATGCCTTCCCCTTTCAGGCCTGATGTCTGCAGCCTTCGGCATCCTTGTGGGCGGGCCTTCTCTGCGCCTGAAAGGCATGTATCTATGTATTGCCACCCTGTCAGCCCAATTGATCCTTGAATTTGTTTTTGTCCATTGGGAATCTGTGACCGGAGGGATCAGGGGCATCAATATTTCTCCGCCCCAGATTTTCGGCATTGTTTTTGACAATGATTTCAAGTTTTATTTTTTAACCTTTACCGTGGTGATCATTTGCGTTACCGCTGCCCGGAATCTTTTTCGAACCCGGGTGGGCCGCGCGTTTATTGCTATCAGGGACCGGGACATCTCCGCTGAACTCATGGGCATCAACCTGTTGAAGTATAAAACCTATGCCTTTGCCATCAGCTCTTTCATGGCAGGGCTTTCAGGATGTCTCTGGGTGAATTTTTTAAAAACCATCACCCCTGAGCATTTTCCGTTGCTGGAAAGTGTCCGTTATCTGGCAATGATTATTGTGGGCGGCATGGGAAGCATTCTGGGCTCGATATTCGGGGCGATCTTCATGACCATTGTGCCCGAAGCGATCAAAACGGTTCTCGGTCTTCTGGTCTCTGTCTTTCCAAATGCCATGAGCGGTCTTTTCCCCTTGCAGCAGGTCATTTTTGGATTGTTGATCGTTATCTTTCTGGTCTTTGAACCCCATGGTCTGGCTGAAATCTGGCGACGCATTAAAAATTATTTTCATCTGTGGCCCTTCGAGCACTAGGCCAATAGCCGTTTGGAGGCAATGAACCGTTTATGAAAAATTTGTTTTGTTCACAGATAACTTTAAAACCACGGCGTTTAACCCTTAAAACCATTAAAAAAGGAGTGATCATGAAAAAATGTTTAGTTTTAACCCTGGCGCTTGTTTTATCGCTGGTATTGTGCTTGGGCCTATCCTTTGCCGGTGAGACCATTAAAGTGGGTGCAGGCCAGCCCATTACCGGGCGGTTTGCCTTTGCAGGAAAGCATATCAACCAGGGTCTGATGGATTCATTGAACTATGCCAATGAGCAGGGTGGTGTTGGCGGCCAAAAATTCGAATATATTTATGAGGATACGGGGTATGATCTTCAACGGGCCATTGCCTCATTTAAAAAAATTATGGCCCAGGACAACCCGCCCATGATGTATGGCGAATCCACAGGAGTGGGCAAAGCCATGGCTCCGGAAATCAATTCCCGGTATCACGTGGTCTACGGCTCCACCAGTTTTTCAGAGGAGCTGAGCAACCGGGAGACAAACCCTTATACCTTTGTGAGCGGTCCCACCTATTCCCAGCAGTTTGGGGTTCTGTTAAAGTATATTGCCGATCAGCCAAAGAAAAACGGCAAACCCCACAGGGTGGCGTTTTTTTACAGTGACACGGAGTTTGGCCGTGACCCCATCCCCTATGCAAGGGATTTGGCAAAAAAACTGGGGATCGAGGTGGTGGCTGAAGAGGTCACAAAGGTCGGCGCCGTGGATATTACCAGCCAGCTTCTGGACCTGAAACGCAATAAACCCGATTATTGCATTTTCCAGGGATATGTGGTTCCGCCCATCCCGGAAGTTATCAGGGGGGCAAAGGATTTTGGCCTTGACATCACCTTTATGGGAACCTTCTGGGCCATGAGCAAAATGCTGCTGGACAAGCTGGGTCCGGATGCAGAAGGATACATGGGGGTGAGCCCCTATGCTTACTGGTACATGGATGATGTCCCCATGATCCAGGCCATGAAAGCCTATGCCAAAAAACACCATCCCGATGTGGAGTATCGCCCCAACTCCTATATGCAGGGATGGTTTACGGGAATGGTATATGTGAAGCTGGCCCAGCTGTGTCACGAACAAGGTCTTCCCATTACCGGCGAAAATCTTAAGAACATGCTTCCCAAGATCAAAGACTGGGATACCGGCGGTCTGAACGGTGTGGTCAGTTTTACCAATGCCAATGCCACGGCCACGGGAAAAGTTTACAAGGCTCAGAATGGTAAATTTGTAGCGGTTTCCGACTGGATCAGGCTGGACGAATAATACACGATTACCAGGACCGGATAAGACGTCTCCGGTCCTGGATGTGTTTTTGTTCAGGATCATAGTCGGCCAGGCGTAAAAAAAATATTTGCAGCATTCATATGGGATGCACAGACAAGGAGGATGGGGTGTCGGCAATTCTGGAAGTCAACAATTTAGAGGTGCTCTACAATAATATCATCCTGGTCCTGAAAGGCCTTTCCCTAAAGGTTGAAAAAGGGTCTATTGTGGCGTTGCTGGGGTCCAATGGCGCCGGCAAGTCCACCACCTTGAAAGCCATCAGCGGATTTTTGCCCCTGGAAGACGGGGCGATCACCGATGGAACGATTCTCTTCAAGGGAGAGGGGGTAACCAGCCTGTCACCCCACAAGATAGTGAAAAAGGGTATTTTTCAGGTCATGGAGGGCCGGCGGGTTTTTGAAGACCTGACAGTGGAAGAAAACCTGATCTGTGGAGCCTATACTCAGAAAAACCGGGCAAAAATCGCCCGGGATATGGACAAGTGCTTTGGGTATTTCCCCATATTAAAAAAAAGATACAAACGCCTGGCAGGGTATCTGAGCGGCGGTGAACAGCAGATGCTGGTCATCAGCCGGGCCATGCTGGCCACTCCCACCCTGATGATGCTGGATGAACCCTCCATGGGCCTTGCGCCCCTGCTGGTGGAAGAAATTTTTGAGATCATCAAAAAAATAAATGAAAATGAGGGAACAACCATTCTGCTGGTGGAGCAGAATGCACAGATGGCGCTGGAAATCAGCACCTATGGATATATCATGGAAAACGGACGGATTGTGCTGGATGGGCCGGTGGAGCTCTTATTAGGGGACAGGGATGTACAGGAATTTTATCTTGGCATGGGGCATGGGAGCCAGGATGCAAGTTACCGCAATGTGAAACATTACAAGCGGAGGAAAAGATGGTTAAGCTGACAAACAAAACACTGCCAAGGGTCTTTCTGGACCGGGTGGCAGACTGCGGTGATCAGGTGGCCTTGCGGGAAAAGGACTTCGGGATCTGGCAGAGCATTACCTGGAACCAGTATCTTGACCATGTAAAGCACTTTGCCCTGGGGCTTGTGACACTGGGGTTTCAAAGGGGAGATCATCTGGCCATCATCAGTGACAACTGCAAGGAATGGCTGTATGCAGATATTGCCTGCATGAGCCTCGGGGGAATTACCCTGGGGGTATACCCGACAAGCCCTTCTGCTGAAGTTAAATACGTGGTGCACCATTCCGATTCCGTCATTGTTGTCTGTGAGGACCAGGAACAGGCCGACAAAATTCTTGAGGTGATAGATGACCTGCCCCTGCTCAAAAAAATCATTGTCAAGGACATGAAAGGACTGCGCAACTATTCAAAGGACATCCTTGTGTCTTTCAAAGAAGTTGAAGACTTCGGCAGACGATTGTCAGAAACAAACCCATGCTTGTTTCTTGAAGAAATTAAAAAAGGGGATCCCGAAGACATCTGCATCATGATTTACACCTCCGGGACCACGGGGCCGCCCAAGGGTGCCATGGTCAACCACCGGAATGTCGAGGCCACCACCTGGTCTGCTGCCGAGGCCATGAAGGTTACCCACAAGGACACGGTTGTCTCCTATCTGCCCCTGTGCCATGTGGCGGAACAGATTTTCAGCCTGTACCTGCCCCTGTTTATGGGCAACACAGTCAATTTTGCCGAAAGCATTGCCACGATCCAGAATGATTTAAGGGAAATTGCCCCAACCCTGTTTCTCGGAGTGCCAAGGATTTGGGAAAAACTGCACTCTTCCATTACCATTAATATTCAGGATTCGAGCCGGTTAAAAAAATGGTGCTTTCATCATTGCATGGCCATTGGCTATAAAAAGGCCACTCTGCGCCTTGCCGGAAAAAAAATCAGTTTAGGGTTAACCCTGACCTGGTGGGCCGGATACTGGCTGATGTTCAGGGCGCTGCAAAACTTTGTAGGGCTTCGAAAAGCAAGGCTGTGCCTTTCTGCTGCCGCTAAAGTCAGCCCGGAGGAACTCTTGTTTTTCCATGCCATCGGCATTCAGACCAAGGAAGGATACGGCATGACAGAGTGTACGGGGTTGTCCTTTATTCACATGGAAAATGACATCAAGCTGGGGACTGTGGGAAAACCGGTTTCCTGCATTGAATATAAACTGGCCACGGACGGAGAGTTGATGAAAAAAGGACCCTCCATCTTTATGGGCTATTACAAGAATTCTGCGGCCACGGCCAAAACCATCATTGACGGGTGGCTGATGACCGAAGACATCGCCACGGTGGATAAGGACGGCCATGTTTCCATTGTGGACCGCAAAAAAGATATCCTCATCACCTCGGGCGGTAAAAATATTGCCCCGTCCCTGATTGAAAACGAACTCAAGGTAAGCCCCTATATCAAGGAAGCCATTGTTCTGGGGGATGGCAAAAAATTCATCTCCGCCCTGATCCAGATCGATTTTGAAAATGCAGGCAAATGGGCCAGCAACCGGCAGCTTGCCTACACCACCTTTAAATCCTTGTCCATGATGCCGGAAATTACGGCATTGATTCAAGAAGCAGTCAACACGGTTAACGCAAGGTTTGCCAAGGTGGAAAATATCCGCAAATTTTTGCTTTTAACCAAAGAGCTGGACCATGATGACAATGAAATGACAGCCACCATGAAGGTCAGGCGGGCCAC
>JAHJLN010000272.1 GCA_018821715.1 Pseudomonadota bacterium
CGTGAAAGATCTTCTGGCAGATACTGCCGCCCATGGTACGCTTCAACACATAATCTCTACAAAAGATGCTGCTGGACTGGGATTTTATGCCGCCTTCCAGGATGGCCTTTTCCTGCCACTGTTCCCACAGCTTCGTAACGCTGTTGAAAAATTTGTATCAGACCAGGACTGGGAAGGAATTGAAACCGCAAGGCAAAAAGGGTTTTTAACTGCCCGTCAATATGCACTGGATCTTATCGCCATTTTCTGTAACGCACCGGATAAAAACCATATGGATCAGGTGGCCGAAAAAATTAATAAAATGCTTGTGCAGCCACTGATTCAATAGTGCGTCAATTATCGAAATATTTCAAGGCAATTTCAGGCCCTGAGTTATTCCTTGTTTAGACAATCCAATGCTGCATCATCTTTCCTGATACAATCAGCCATAAGGCTGTATTTGTGTTTTAACTTTGCATAAAGATGCTTTAAATAATTCGTTTTGGTTAAGTCAGGCGATGCTTTTTTTTGCGACCCTCTCATGTACAGGTCATTGACAGCCGTCTGCCCTAATAGTGAAGCATTTCCGGTTTTTAATGCCTGTCTGTTAAGCGTTGAGTTAAGTGTGCTGGCAAGGTCTGTTGTGAAAGTATCCTTTTTGGAAAAATAAGAATTTATGGCTGCCTTTCGTGACAGTTCCTTGATATTATCATCGTAATCCCTGATGCTTGATTCTAATTTAGAGACAGCCGCTGTTTTATCCCCGGACTTAAATAATGTACGGGCATGGTCAGTTTGTTTTTTACCATAATACTCGATCAAAAATTGCAGCATAGCGGTCTGTTTGTTTGAATAAGCGATATCGATCGGGGATTCCGCTGTGTCAGACATAATTGCATTTAAAGAGGCTCCGTTATCAAGCAGCGCCTGGGCAATTTCGATATTCCCGTTTTTGGCAGCCACATGCAATGGGGTCCATTGATTATGACCTTTTTGAATATCCGGCGCATATTTAAGTATGTGTTGAACTGTTTCGGAAAAATTATTTAAAGCAGCATCATAAAGCGCTGTCCGTCCGGTATTATTGGTTGAATTTACAGGAGCGCCCATTTTTAGTAAAAAATCAACCATGGGTGTATCGCCCAATTGAGCCGCTAAGTGCAATGGCGTGTACCCGTTGTTGTCTTTTATTCCAATATCCGCATTATTTTCAAGCAGGAACCCAACCATGCCCGTATCATGCGATTCTACTGCCGCAAATAATGATGAAAAACCAGTTTTTGATTTAAAATCGGGATCAGCGCCCTTGTCCAATAGGTACCGGCTGATTTCCAGCCTGCTGTTACGAACGGCAAAACAAATCAGGGGAATTCCATCAACTCCTGTAAGATTTGCGTCAGCAGCTGACTTCACCATCTCTTGAACCTTTGTGATATTGTTCAGGGCACAATATGTATGCAGCGTATGTTTGGCCCCACAACGGCTGATGATATCCACTATGCTGTCATGGCCCATATACGCTGCGATGGCGATCGGCGTCCAACCGTTATGAAGCGGTATATTAACATCAGCTCCTGCTTCCACTAAAATCCGTACCGCTTTCAGCATTCCATGATTGGCAGCAAGATAAAGAGGGGTTGCTCCATTTGCTACAATTTGAAGATTCAAATCTGCCCGATGTTGAACCAACAATTCTATACTTTCCGTGCTTTTAGTACTAACGGCAAAATGTAATGGAGAATATCCGGTTTTATAATGAACATTAACCTGAGCGCCTTTATTCAAAAGAAGTTTTAAAATCTCCACATGGCTTTTCTGAGATGCCGCCAATAATGCCGTTGCCCCGTAGGTACTCATTACACTAACATCAGCACCTTGGTTCAAAAGCAGTTTAACGATTTCCGCATGGCCGTTCTGAGATGCTATTAAAAGTGGTGTTGTGTTATTTTGAGTCATCTTTTCATTGACATCAGCGCCATTATCCAGGAGAAATTTAACAATTTCCAAATGTCCGTTCTGGGAGGCCATAAAAAGGGCGGTTGGCCCAGCCGGATAAATTTTCCCATTGATTTTGGCACCACTTTTCAGAGCAGACTCTACGCTTGAAATCTTGCCATTTTGCGATCCGATGATCAAGTCGCTGCTTTTTTTAACGTGTGAGGCGCAACCAATGAAAAGAAACAAAAGTGCGGCCATTAAAACAAGTCTTTTTTTCATAACCATCCTTATACGCTTACCAAAAACATTGCGCTTCGATATCTTTAAGGTTTTTTCATTTCCTTGAGACGTTGAAGTTATAAGGCATATAGAAGTTGTTGAAAAAAAATCCTACTCTTTTTCAACATAACTGCATTCGTTAATTTCTTTTTTCCCAACGGCATCATCCACCAACTCCGGATTTGATTCCCTTTTATGCCTGACACAGCGCACCCGCTGTGAACACCTGCTTCACCAGTTGCCATGAGTGACGTTTTTTTTGGTGTAAAATCACTCTGTGCTGTGACTTGAATTTATTCACAAAAGAACAGCCGCAATGCTTTTGGCCGCATGGGATATCTTGTTCATGCCTAGGCCGGCTATGTTGATACGGCCGTCATCAAGGCCGTATACAGCATAGTCTTTTCTCAATGTTTCCATTTGCACGGCTGTTGCCGGCAGCATTGAATACATACCTGAATTTTCAGCAATAAAATCATATGTTTTTGTACCGGTTTCAATGCGCAGGGCATCTGCAAGTTTTTCCCTCAGCCTGATAAGGCGGTTATTCATGGTATTTAATTCTTCCAACCACATGGTTTTTAATTGGGGGGTTGAAAGGATATGTTTTACAATTTCAGCACCGTTTTGAGGGGGAACCCAGTGCGCCGGCCTTGCCAGTGAAGCCAATTGAAGTTGACCCTGATCCACCTCTTGTTCGCTTGAACTCATTAAAAACGCACAGCCGACACGATCGTTATATAGACCAAAATTTTTAGAGCAGCTGAAGCTCAGTGCCAGATTGTCGACACTCTCAGCCATGATCATCAACCCTTCGGCATCTTCCGTGAGTCCATCGCCAAGCCCCTGGTAAGCTGTATCAATAATAGGATAGAACCCTTTTTCCCGGGCAATCCCGGCAATTTTATGCCAATAGTCCTCAGACAGTTTCAACCCGGACGGATTGTGGCAGCTGCCATGGAACAAAACAGCATCCGACGGCCCGAGGCAATTGAGTGTTTCCATTAAGGACGTTGGTCGCAGCATCATTGTTTCACGATTCAAAAAGGGGTATTTGGCCAATCCCAGACCAATAGATGTGATTGTCGGTCCATGGTTTGCGTAACTGGGATCACTGATCCAGACCTTCATATCCGGCTGGGCTTTTTTTACAAGATTTAAAATCAGGCTCAATGCACTGCTGCCCCCCGGGGTCTGGATACCCCGGATGAATTTTGATTGGATTTTTTTTGGAAATGCAAGCCGTTTAACACTGGCGACAAAGTCGGCATCTCCCAGAGGTCCCACATAGCATTTTGTTTTTCGATGTACAGACAAATATTTATCTGCTTCCCGTACTGCCTTCATTATAGGGGTCTGACCCATATCATTGCGATACACGCCCACTGTCATATCAATTTTTTCAGCACGAATATCTTTTGAAGCTCGAATCATTAATGGTACAATTTCATCCGGAGAAGGCAACGGTAGATGCTCAAACATGATTTTATTCCTTGTATTTCATTATTTATTCAGATCAAATTCTGTTTAAGAATATTTAATCGCCAGAGAGCTGTCAAGAAAATCCATAAAACCGTTCTTGTCAGAGAAAACAGTTAAAAAAACCACCTGAAATACCATACAGCATTGGATAATATTGAATAACTATGGGTGAGTTGTCATGACTGAAAAGGAGAAGACCACCAATGGAGTTCAGGGACCGTCTACCGCAGGGAGGGGGCAAGGCAAAGCCGCATCTTGCGGTCCGATGCAGCACTGGGTATTTATACGTGGCTAATAGTGATATCTGAGTTGTGCTATTAAGATTGAATCATTTTCAATTTTGTAAACGATCCGATGTTCATTGTTGATTCTTCTTGACCAAAATCCGGAAAAATTATGCTTAAGTGGTTCAGGCTTACCAATTCCCTCATATTTGTTTTGCTGAATATCTTGAATAAGGGTGTTTATACGTTTTAATTTTTTTTTGTCTGTTTTCTGCCAATATAGATAATCCTGCCAAGCATTTTCAGAAAATATTAGCTTCATTCCAAAAGCTCTCTTTCTTTTCCATTTCCTATTTTAAGTTCTTCGATGGAATCTATAAGCCGTTTTGCATTCTCAGGACTCTGCAAAAGGTAAGCTGTCTCGTTAAGTGATTCATAATCTTCAAGGGACATAAGAATTACGGCTTGATTATTTTTCCGGGTCACAATAATCGGATCATGATCATCACAGACCTGTTTCATGGTGCTTGCCAAATTATTACGGGCAGTTGTATAAGTTATTGCTCTCATATTATCCTCTCATATTTCAACATTATGTACATGTACAATATATTGATCAATTAGAGCTATGTCAACTCATAAGACCTCGTATAAAGATTTTTAAATTAGCTTTTCTTCTCTAAATTTTTCCATGAGATGGCCTGTGCTGATAGTAACCATTTTAGTCAAATGATTTTTATTATTGCTTAAGTATAAGAATCTCATACCAATTATTCGTGCCTTATCGTTAACCGAGATTTTAAACAATCGAACCTCCAAAGTACATTTATTCTCTTTAGCCCCAGCGCTAACAGAAACAAGGTAAATCCTTTTAGAATTATTCAACCTATTATTAATTTGCATATCAAAACTTGGGTTATTTTGATCAATACATTTTTGATCAGCATAAATTAAGTCCAGGTTATTATTTTTCGGAAGGAAAAAAGGGATATCATAACACCCCAATTTTCTGTAAAGCTTCGATGACAAATCATTTATAAATAATTGAATTATAATA
>JAHJLN010000273.1 GCA_018821715.1 Pseudomonadota bacterium
AATTAAGCAGATGCTGGTTGTCCTTTTCTGAACGTCCCACAATAACTTTTGTTTTTGAATCCAGTCTGAAATGCCTTCCATGTTTTAAATAATAGAGTTCTCTTTTATTAAAAAGTTTTTGAGTGTTCATCAAATCTTTCAGTCTGTCTGAAAAAATTTTATCCGTTAAAAGACATCCGCCCGCAGGGGCCGGGTATTCTTTGACACCAAACTCCCGGGCCATCTGCAGTTGAATTTTCCTTGATCTGCCTGAAATATCCATGAGCTGTTGCCTGTCAACCAGGCCTTTTTGTTCGACAAGGGTTTCAGGCAGCAGTTTTGCGCACAAGGGTCTTAAAATCTGTCCGTCAAACCCTGAATTTTTTTCCACATACCGCAAGGAATTCTTATTCTGGGATTTGGGTCTTTGGCCCAATACTTCTCCGCTGAACAGGAAATGAAATCCTTCCCTTTCAAGAAGGTCTCCTGCCATGGAAAACATCAAGGCATGGCAGTCCATACAGGGGTTCATGTTTTTCCCAAACCCGGCCTTGGGGTGTTTCATCATTTCCATATACGCATCTGTTATATCAAGAGTTATCAAAGGGATTCCAGTTTGACAGGATGCTTTTTGAGCGGATTTGGATGAAAAAAAAGGGGTTTCAAAGCAAATCCAGGTGACGAAAATTCCCTGGCGCTGGAGCAACAGTGCGGACAAGATGCTGTCCAGTCCCCCGGAACAAAGGCCAAGGCCTTTAATCTGTCTTGAGGTTTTATCTTTCTTCATATATAAATGCTCTATGACATTAAAAGGGTCAAAAATAAAAATAATTCTCAAAACATTAAAGGACCGGTACCCGGTTGTCAAGACCCAGCTTGAACATGAAACACCTTTTCAATTGCTTATTGCAACCATCCTATCGGCCCAGTGTACAGATAATCAGGTGAACAAAGTATCAAAAAAGCTGTTTGAAAAATATCCCGGTCCTGAGGACCTGGGCCATGCCCCCTTAAATGACATCAAAAAAATTATTTATTCAACAGGCTTTTATAACAATAAAGCTAAAAATATTAAAGCCTGTTCTCTTGCAGTGCTTGAGGAATATAAGTGCAGGGTGCCCCATGATATTACCCAGCTTGTCAAATTGCCCGGAGTGGGCAGAAAAACGGCCAACGTGGTTCTGTCGGCAGCCTTTGGCCACCAGACGATTGTTGTCGACACCCATGTGTTGAGAATTTCAAGACGTCTTGGACTGACCACAAGCCTGGACCCTGTAAAAGTTGAATATGAATTAATGAAGATTATACCAAAGACATCCTGGAGTGATTTATCCTTGCAACTGATTTATTTTGGTCGGGAAATCTGTGATGCAAAAAAACCGCTTTGTGAAGATTGTCCTTTGTTTGAAGTCTGTTTGACAAAAGGAAAAGGATAGACGCTTTTCCTTTTTATATTCCACCCGGATAAAAAAATGAGACTAATTTTTAAACAACGATATCATCACCCATAAAAAGAAGACAGAGGTATTTATCCTCCTCTAAACGGAGGCGAATGCCATATCCTTGTAAGGATTATTATCTTATAAAGGAAAAGATTATTGGTTAAAATTGTTAATATAGTCTACCACTCTCTGACACGCATCTTTCAAGGTTGAAAGCTTTTGCTCAACATCGGCCATATTGTTTTCTTTTCCGGCTGATTCAAGGGCATATGCTGCATCTGCTGCATCTTTTGCAGCTAAATATCTTAATGTTCCTTTCAGCTTATGGGCAGATGCATCTAAAATCGGTGCATTTTTTTCAAGAACAGCGCCTTTGATTTCAACATATTGCTGGGGCCATTCTTCAATAAAATCTGCAAAGCAATCCTGGATCAATTCCATGTCATCATCCATGATTTCTTTTAATTCTTTTATATTGACGGCATCATTACTGTTGTCACTTGCTGACATGATTCAAACACTCCTTTTTAGAGTTGGGGTAATATTATGAATCTTTTTTTAGTTCCCAGAATTCGCGGCTTTCCTTGAGGATGTCATTAATATCATCATCAACTATATCGTTCTGGATGAGATCATTTTCTTCAGCATCAGAATCATCCGTGAGTTGTTCAAGATCATCAATTGCAATTTCACTGTCAGCATTTTCTTCAATTTGTTCTGTTTCTATCTTGGCATCTCCGGTTTCATCATCATCACTTTCCGGTTCCGATTCATCATCAAGACCATAATCAGGAAGATCTATGTCAAGCTCTTCTTCCAGTGCGTCATCGATAAGTTCTTCATCAGTGAAATTGTCCTCCTCTATTTCAGCATTTTCAGTATCGGTCGGAGGTGTTTGCGGCCCAATTTCTTCTAAGGTTTCATTCATATCCATATCATCAAGATCAAATTCCTCGGATATGAAATTTTCCTGATCATCCGGTTCATCGGATTCAGGGATATAATTGCCTTGCCTGTCAAACATGAGGCTGCCGCTTAATTGAATATCAAAATCCAGTCTGAAGGCGACTTGGTTATTGTAAACAACAATTTCACCTCCTTTGGCTGAAAGAGAAGCTTTTGCCATCCTTTTTTTGATAATATCCTTAACCGCTTCCATATCAAGATCTTCTTTTACTGCTTTGATCAGATCTTTTTCCCCATTTTTGATAACATCAGGGTCTGTAATCTTCATTGAAGGCTCCCTTTAAAAATTATCGATATGCTTTGTCTGCAAAGCTGGTTTCAATAAATTTATCAAGATCAATGATTTTGCCAATCTCCATTACATCATGCATATATCGTTGGATTTTATCAAGATCTTCAGCAGCCGGATAAAGACCATCCCATCGAATGGCCTGGGGCTGGGAAAATACATTTTGCAATACTTGCGGACTCAGACCGATTTTTCCTTCCGGGTCTAAAAAATTTACAGCAATTCTGGCTGCCCGTATTTTATCATTTTCAATATATTCTCCGGTTTCCACCAGCAAGGATACAAATTCCTGGGCAGCTTCGGGGTATTTCTGGATAAAGTCTTCCTGCATGGCAACAATACAGCAGGGGTGATTTTCCCATCTGGCGGCAGAGTAAAACTCCAGGTTGCCAATCTCACCTACGATGGCTTTTGTGGCAACAGGTTCAGCCACCATAAAGCCTGCCACATCTTCATTTTCTTTCATGATGCCCGGCATTTTGATAGGCGGAACAACCTCGAATCGGACATTAATGGCTTTTTTCCCGGGAACGCCCGGTTTAAGGCCAAGTTCTTTTAAGAATTGATGGGCCAGCATATGATGAACAGACATCTTATGGGGAATGTCTACGACTTTGTACTTGTAAAAGCTTTGCAGAGAATCAAACCTGGGATCATAACGTTTGGATCGAATAAAGGTGCTGCCGTTTTTATGGGCAAATAAAACCAGTTTGATGGGTGAGTCATAGGCAAACAGGTCCATGGCAATTGGTGCCAAAACAAATGCACAGTCAATTTCACCGTTTTCAAGGCCTTCCTGGATAGGGTTCCATCCTGTTTTAAGGCTTGTGGTCAAATCAAAATGTTCAGGTTCAACATCACCCTGTTCGATCCTGTGTTTCAGCGCACCTAAAGCAAGATGGTCTGTAATCTGAATATGGGCGACATTCATTTCAACCCTTCCGCCGATCATATGCCGCTGTTTTTCTTTAGGCGCTTCATCAGCTAAATCACCTGAAAATGCTTTTTCTATGGCACGACCGATTTGGTCCTCATCAAAAGGTTTTGGAACATGACCGCTGGCCCCGGCTTCCATAATGGCTATATTCTGGCCTTTGTCAGACTGGGCAGTGGCCATGATAAACGGCAGATTCTTGAATTCATCCATCTTCCTGAGTTCTTTCAAAAATTCAAGCCCATCCATTTTCGGCATATTCCAGTCACTGACGACAAGGTCGGGTTTTTCAGCTTTGACTTTTTCAAGCCCGTCAGCACCATTGACCGCCATCACAAGGTTTTCAAACCCGGCCTTATTTAATATCTGTTTGAACATGATGCGCATGGTTCCAGAGTCATCTGCCACAACAATTTTAATGTTTGGGTTTACAGCCATAGAAATACTCCTTAAAGTTTTTATATAAACATGTAATTTATTTTAATCATATCAATTATTCATTCCAAGACCAATTGAAGGTATGCTGGAGCCGCTGGAAAATTCTGTCCAAAGCAAACCCAAGAATACCAATCGCAATTATCATCGCCATCAGCCTGTCATATTCCATTGTGTCCCTGGCATCGTTGATTAAATACCCAAGACCGCTTGAAACACCAAGAAACTCAGCCGGAACAAGTACAATCCATGCCACACCCAGGGCCAGTCGAAGACTGGTCAGCATATAGGGCAAAGATGCCGGGATAATGATGGTTCTTATCAGCTGAAAATTGCTTGCCCCCTGGTTCAAGGCCATCTTGATCCACTGGGGATTAATATTTAAAACACCAATTGTTGTATTCAGTATTATAGGGCAAATTGTCGCCATTACAATCAAAAAATAAACAGCAGACTCAAAACTTGTAAATAAAAGCAGGGCAATGGGCATCCAGGACAACGGGCTTATCATCCTTACAAACTGAATCGGGGAATATGAAAGGCTTCGAAACTTTGGATAAAACCCCACCAGAATACCTATCGGCACACCAATAACAGAGGCCAGGAATATGCCGAAAATGATTCTTTTTAAACTTGCAAAGACCGATATCCAAAATCTGCTTTCCTGGGAAGCCGCAAACAGGGCCTTAAAGGTTGGGCCGGGTAAAAAACCATTGAATTGAGTAAAATCCGGTCTTGTAAAAAAAAAGCCTGCGGCTGCCACCCATAAACCTGCAAAAAAAACAAGCCCGATCAATTCATATTTCCAGCCAAAATCGCGATTGCCAAAAACAGCATTCAATCCCACCTGTCTGGGATCACGGTATATAAATCGATTAATTGATTTCAACGACTTCTTCCCTTGTATATGGTTTGGTCATATCACAGTTGCAGAACCTGTTCATGCCGCCAATTTCATCCATAGATTTCATCACAAATGAATTTTCTACAAGCAGGTCAGCAGCCTTTGGTGTGTCTAAGTCCCTAAGAAAGAGAGTGTCCCCTTCCACAAGCGTTTGTCTCATCTGGTCAATAATAAATCGGGTGGCTGACGGAAAAGGAAATGGCTGAAAGCCGATGCGCGCAACATTCCATTGAGGGTGTGTCAGTTCATTTTTATGAGGGTTTTCAAAGACTTTGCTTAAGACATTTTTTGGGAAGGGCAGGTATCCCTCACCATCGCGGCTTAACAGATGCGCGGTTTCACTGGGGTTGTTGATACACCAGTCCTGTGCTCTGACGATGGCATTTATTGCTTTTTGGATCAATATAGCGTTTTTATGGATAAAATTTTCATTGGCAACAATGACACAACAGGGATGATTTTTCCATATATCGCCGGAAAAGCGCATGATTCTGGCATTAAATTTTACTTGAGCCAGCGCATTAAACGGATCTGCGACAATATACCCGTCTATCTTATTTCCTAACAGTGCGGTGGGCATATCCGGCGGCGGAAGAATAAACAGGTTGACTTCATCCTTCATAAGTTTGGCAGACTGGGGTTTAATCACGGGCCTTAACCCCTGTGACCGGATACCCATCTGTAAAAGCAGGTTATGCGTGGAATACCAGGAAGGAACGGCAATCTGTTTGCCGCCAAGGTCTTTAAAACTGTAGATGTCGGAATCTTTTTTCACCGTAACCGCACTCCCATTGGTATGATCCCAGGCAAGAACCTTTACAGGCACCTTTTGTTTAAATCTCATCCAGACTGGAATTGGAAAGAGCATATGTGTTAAATTAAATTTACCTGCCAGGAATGATTCAACCAGTATTTTCCACGATCTTACCATAACCGGTCTGTCAACCACAAGCCCTTCTTCTGAAAAATATCCAAGCCCGTGGGCCACAAGCAACGGTGTGGCATCGGTTATGGGAAGATATCCCAGCCGAATGGTTTCGCTTTTTGCAAAGGCGTTGACAGCGTTGGGAAGAAAAAGTCCTGTACATGCGGCAGCGGTTTTTTTTAAAAATTGACGTCTTGAATTGGGCTTGCTGTGTTCATCCATCATAAAAGACTCCTTTTGGCCAGATACGAGCTTTTAAACCTTTCAAGAATTTTGGTCCGTATTTCTTTAAACTTATGCGTATTTCTATCTCTTGGATATTCTTCGTTGATTTCAAATATATCTTTAATATTGGCTGGTTCTCCTGCCAGAAGAATGATTTTGTTTCCCATTCGAATGGCCTCATCAATGTCATGGGTTACAAATACAGCGGTAAATTGTTCGGAAAGCCATAAGTTTACCATTTCTTCCTGGATATGGGCCTGGGTAAAGGTGTCCAAAGAGGCAAAGGGCTCATCTAATAAAAGGGTTTCCGGGTGTCCAACAAGGGCTCTGGCAAGACAGGCCCGCTGGGCCATGCCAAGGGACAGCTGGTTGGGTTTTGCATCGGCAAATCCTGCAATCCCCATTATTTCAAGAAATTGATTTACTCTGTAATTCAGTTTTTTAGTATCACCTCTTAATTTGCACCCGTATGCCACATTTTCTTTTACATTTAACCAGGGAATCAGCGTGGGCTGTTGAAACAGCATGGACCGTGAAGGGTGGATGCCGCTGATTTGTTGTCCATCCACATAAATTTTTCCTGATGTCGGCAATTCTAAGCCTGCCAGCATATTTAAAAGGGTTGTCTTTCCGCAACCGGATTCACCAAGGATAATGACAAAATCACCCTCATCTATTGAAAAACTGATATCCTTAAGCACAATATGGTCTGATTTTTTTGATTTATTGTAAATTTTCGTTACTTTTTCAATTTCGATTTTCAATGGCTGTTTTCCGATAAAGCGTTTAATATAAATGAACTGTCCACAAGGTGATTCATATCGATTTTATTATGTAAGACCCCCATTGAGTCTGTCATATAGTTTTGAATCATATTCAGCACGTCAATCTCCGGGATCAATAAGGATGGATCAAAGCGGATGGCTGTATGAGAAAGAACATGACGGATGACCTCTTTTTTTTGATCAAAAAAAAGGGATGCCGCTAAAACAAGGTCATCAATGGTTGATTTTTCAAGGTGCTTCGCTGTTCGCACAAATAAAGAGACCATCTCTTCGGCGGCTTTTCGATGGTGTTCCAGAAAAGATGTTTTCAGAACAAAGGCACAGCAGGGGTGGTTTTTCCACAGACTTTCCGAAGTACAGACCTTTGCGGCAACTCCGGTAAGAATCGCTTGACTGCCAAAGGGTTCTTCAACAGCGAACCCTGCAATATCATTATCCTGATCATTCATCAACATTTCGGTCATTAAAAAGGGATTGGCAACTTCACGTACTACGTCTGCCGAGATATCGTCATGGGCATTGAATGTAAGTTGTGCAGAAGACAAAAGCCTGTGAAGGAGCATGTTTTGAATACAGAGTTCTGAAGGAATAAGAACCGTCTTATCTTTAAAGTCAGCAAGTCGGTTTATGCCGGGGGCCTTATGTTTTACAATGATACTGCCGGATCGGTGGGTAAACATTAAAAGTTTTATATCAAGGCCGGATGAAAACAGATCCATTGCCAGCGGGACAGTGATAAAAGCACCGTGGATATCCCCTTGTGTCAAACCATCACAGACCTGATCCCAACCATTCATGGCAACCGGTTCAAGGGTTGAATGGATAAGGTTTGTTTCATTATTTTTCAGATGAAGATCGGCAATGCCTAAAATAAGATGGTCAACAATTTTTAGATGCCCAATACGAATACAGGGATTGTCCTTCATTAATACCTCATTTTAATGGATTTTCTGGTATTAATACGCTTTTAAAATCTGCCATTGCATCAAGTTTTAACTATTAGCACAGGCTCTAAAACTTGGCAAGTTCAAAGAAATTTGGCTCTAGAGACAAAGGCCCTGACTTATCTTGATGATCGTTGGGTCAGGGCCTTTGCGGGTTATTTGTTTTGGAGCGTCAATCATTGACGTTTCTTTGATTTATTTTGACCCAAAAGACACGTCCAGAATATCTTCTACACAGGAGTTCCCTTCAAGAATAGCATCCATCTTACCATATGCACAAGGAAGAAGCGTATGGATAAAAAATTTAGCCGATTCAATCTGGCCGGCATAAAAGGCCACGTCTTTGTTTTTAGCCGCTTTTTCCGCCACAGCCTGTTTTTCAAGACTGCCCACTTTCTGGGCAAGTTTAGGCGCAGCAATAGATGCCCGCCACAGATGCATCCATGCAAAAGTGACATCCCCTGTCACTTCAAGGAAGGGATGGGCAAAGGCGTATGCATTCAGGGCTTTTTCGGATCGGGTTCTTTGCCCGATTTCAAGGGCAAGTTCTTCAAGCCGTGTTACGGCATGGGCAACCTTTTCAACCAGATCTTGAATTCCATTAATCTCTTTGGCCGCGTCAACGGTTAGTTTCATCCGGTCAATAAAGTATTTAAAACTATCCCCCTTATTCATGCTCAGTTTTCTGCCGATAAGATCCATGGCTTGAATCCCATTGGTGCCTTCATAAATCATGAAAATTCTTGAATCCCTCATCAGCTGTTCAACAGGGAATTCACTGACATAGCCGTAACCGCCAAAGACCTGCACACCATGGGAACATACTTCCAAAGCCCTATCTGTGACATAGCCTTTAACAATAGGCGTTAAGACTTCGATCAAGGCGCTGGTATCGGCTTTGAGTTGCTCATCGGTTGTAGTGTGGACAATATCAGAGCATTTGCCGTAGTAATAGATTAAAGACCGCATCCCTTCTGTGTAGACTTTCATGTTTAAAAGCTGGCGCTTTACATCCGGATGCTGGATGATGGTTACATCTTTTGCCGACGGGTCCTTGCCTGCCAGAAGATGTCTGCCCTGAACCCTGTTTCTGGCATAGTCAAGGGCATACATGTAGGACGCAGACGCGACTGCAAAGCCCTGCATGCCGACAAAGGCTCGGGCTTCATTCATCATTCTAAACATTTCAGGCATGCCCTTGTTTTCTTCTCCCAAAAGTGTCCCGATGCAGTCACCTTTTTCGCCAAGGGAAAGAGAAGCTGTGGCATTACCGTGAATTCCCATTTTATGTTCCAGGCCGGTACATACGACGTTATTGAAATTTCCCAGGGAGCCGTCATCATTGACATGATATTTGGGAACCAGGAACAAGGAAATGCCTTTGGTTCCGGCAGGCGCACCATCGATTCTTGCCAACACCGGGTGGATGATGTTTTCGCACAGATCATGGTCTCCGGCAGAGATGAATATTTTTGAGCCCTTGATACAATAGGTACCGTCTTCATTCTTTGTTGCCGTGGTCAAAAGCGCACCCACGTCAGATCCTGCCTCCGGCTCAGTTAACAGCATTGTTCCGCCCCAGACGCCTGCAAACATTTTTTTCATGTAACGGTTTTTTTGATCGTCATTGCCAAAGGCTTCCACCAGTTTGGCTGCACCATGGGTCATGCCATAGTAGAGCATAAATGCCGAGTTGGCACCCACCATGTATTCCAAGGCTGCACATCCTACGAGTTTGGGCATTCCCTGGCCGCCAACCTCTGGGTCATCGCACATGGCCAGCCATTCTCCTTCACAATAAATATTCCATGCCCGCTTAAAGGATTCAGGAACCGTGACTTTTCCATTTTCAAGTTTGCATCCGATTTCATCCCCCTCCTTAAATGTGGGAAGAATTTCTTTTATGGCCAGGTTTCTTGCCTCTGAAACTATCAGGTCTATTGTTTTTTTGTTAAATTCATCAAACGCTTCATGTTCAACCATTCCAATCTGTTCATGCAGAACAAAATCCACATCCCGTCTGTCAGCGATAAGTTGTGCCATATATTCTTTCTCCTTTTTTTAAATATTGGTTCTAATTTATTTATAATTTTGATAATATTTTCCTAAGCAAAATAAACAGCGTTGTCAACATATGAACGCGAAAAAAGTTTGATTGTGCTTAACTATTTTCACAAATGGTTAACAGATCCATGCTTTAAAAATCAATTATTGGTGGACGAAGAATTTAGGGTGTGATACAGGAGAATAATGGATATTAAATGTTGGGGTTCCAGAGGCTCTATTCCTGTTTCAGGTGCGCAATATCTCAAGTATGGCGGGGATACAACCTGTATTCAAATTACTGCGAAATCCGGGGAAACGATTATTATTGATGCCGGAACAGGTATCCGACGTCTGGGTAATTTTTTCATTAAGAATAATATCACTCAATACTATCTTCTGTTTACCCATGCCCACTGGGATCATATCCTGGGAATTGCCTTTTTCAGGCCCCTGCAATACAGCAAAGTAAAAATAACGATTCAGGACCGGAAGTTTTCCGGCATCAGTACCAAAAATGTTTTGGGCGAGGTTATGAAGTTTCCTTTTTTTCCGATTGGCTTAAAGGAGCTCAAGGCTGATATCAAATTTGAAAAAGCATTGAACCATTCATTTACGATTGGATCTATCCTGGTGGAAACCATTCCCACCAGCCATACGGGCGGCGGTCTGGGATATAAATTTACTGAAGACAAAAAGACATTTGTCTTTCTCACAGATAATGAACTAGGGTTTGATCATCCGGAAGGCAAAGGCGTTAAGGCCTATCTGGATTTTTCACGAGATGCCGATCTTTTGTTCCATGATGGGGAATATACCCAGAAGGAATATAAGCGAAAGATGAACTGGGGCCACTCATCGATTCAGGATGTGCTGGATCTTGCCGTCAATGCCAATGTGAAAAAACTGGGACTGTTTCATTTGAATCAGGATAGAACCGATGATCAGATGGATCAGATTATCAGTGAAAGCCGGATGGATCTGAAAAAGAAAAACTCGGCAATGGACCTGTTTGCCGTTGCCTGTGATATGGCAATCCATCTTTAATTTAAAAATCTGCGGTTGATTAACCCTCCATGACACAACCTGCCAAACCCTCTTTTTTACAGACAATCAAAATCATGCTGTCATGGAAAATGATGGTCATGTTTTTTTTTGGATTTTCGTCCGGATTTCCCTATTACATTATTAAAGATGTATTAAAAATATGGATGACGGAATCCAATGTTGACCTTGCAACTATCGGCCTTTTTTCTGCTTTGGGCCTTCCGTATACCTTGAAATTTGTCTGGTCCCCTTTAATGGACGGGTATGTGCCAAGGTTTCTGGGTCGACGGAGAGGGTGGATACTCATCGCTCAAATAGGGCTTATGATCAGCATCGCACTTATTGGACAATTTGATCCCTCAAAGACGTTATTTTGGATTGTCTTCATGGCATTGTGCATTAATTTTTTTGGGGCAAGCCAGGATATTTCCCTGGATGCATTCAGGCGTGAATACCTATCCAGCAATGAACTTGGATTCGGAACCGGTGTCTGGATGAATGCATGGCGCCTTGGAATGTATGTCTCGGTGGGACTTTCACTTTTAACCGGTTTAAGATTCAGTTGGGCAAGCATTCATATTATCCTGGCGCTGATGATGGGGATTGGAATTTTAACAACCCTTTTTGTTTCTGAGCCAGAAATTGAAGAAGCCCCACCCGTTTCAATCAAAGAAGCTGTTACCGAACCCTTTCTTGAATTTTTTAAACGTCACGGTGCGTTGCTCATTCTTTTGTTTATTCTATTGTACAAAATTGGAGATAATATGGCCGGTGCCATGACGATTCCTTTTATACTCAAAATGGGATTTTCAAAGGCAGAGTATTTTGTCATTGTAAAAGGAATTGGCATGTTTGGGCTGTTTGGCGGCGTGATTTTGGGTGGATCTATTATGATCCGACTGGGTATTGCCAAGTCCTTATGGGTGTTTGGAATACTTCAGGCGGTATCGACTGCTTTATTTGCCATTCTGGTTATGATGGATCATCATTCCGTGATTTGGATGAACTATAGACAGATTGTTCTGGGGGGTATTGTAGGATTTGAATTTTTCTCAACAGGTCTTGGACAGGCAGCTTATGCCACCTATATGGCGATACAGACCAACAAACGGTTTACAGCGACTCAATATGCGCTGTTGACAAGCTTAATGGCAGTACCCGGAGTTTTTGCAGCATCCGTGACAGGGTTCATGGCAAAATATTTAGGATGGGAGGTGTTTTATATTTTGTGCGCTTTATTTGCCATTCCCGGACTTTTACTGTTGTTGAAAATTGCCCCGTGGAATACAAGTAATGAAACCTTGGAGGCGGGGAGATAGACCCTGGGTTTTTGGCAGGGGTATGGTTTGTTCAAACCTGAAATTCCTGAAGTTATTTTTTAGTGCAGAGGGGTAAAAAAATAGAATTTAACCCTTGATATTTTAGTATATTTGATGAAAATTCTATAATTCCTAAAAATATTTCATAATTTTTTCAAATTTAAACCTGAAATTCCTAAACTTGTATTTTTCCCTCGGTTTTGGAACGGAAATAGTGCTTGACAAAAAAAGTCCTTTTATTTAATTAAGGATTGGAACATATTAAAAGTTATAGATTTATTCTATTAACCATACCGCTTTACTTGAG